>NZ_JBZSYN010000028.1:0-55859 GCF_058622915.1 Thermohalobaculum sp.
CGGCTCGCAGCCCTCGACGACGCGGCGCTCGGCACCGAGCTCACCGCCGAGACCATGGGCCTGATGGGCCCGCTCGCGCTCGCCGGCCCCCGCGCCGTGTGGCCGATCATCGGCCAGCTCGCGCTGCGCCTGACCGCCGAGCGCCTGGCGTTGGTCGCCGAGGCCGCGCATGTGATCCCCCCCATCGGCGCGCAGGGCCTGAACATGAGCCTGGCCGATGTCGAGACGCTCGCCCGCCTCGTCGCGGGGGCTCCCGACCCCGGCGCGACGTCGCTCCTGGCCGCCTACCAGCGCCGCCGCTGGCCCGAGATGGCGGCCCGGGTGGCCGGCATCGACTGCCTCAACCGCGCCGCCCAGGTCGAGCTCCAGCCCCTGCGCGACCTGCGCCGGCTAGGGCTGAAGGCAATCCACGACGTCGGCCCGCTCAGGCATCTCGCCATGCGGCTGGGGATGGGCGCGGGATAGGCCGCCGCGGGGGTGTCCACACGTGGGAACATAGCCAACTCATTGATTTCATTGCAAACGCGCTTTGGGAGATTTTTATAGTTAACGCCGACCCGTCCCGCCCCGCAAAAGAAAACCGGGGGCTCGCGCCCCCGGAGTTGGGTTCTCCAGACCGTCACTTGCTGCTGCTCGATTGGTTTTTGCCTGCGGCCTGATCTGGTGCGAGTGCGTTACTTTTGGCGCACTACGAATTCTCGGTGTCCCGGCCATCCGGTTCTTTTGCCACGCCCTTGAAGGGACCCGGCGTCTCCTTGACTTCCATGAAGTGCCCCGTCCGTTCGTTGCGCTTCTGGTAGTGCTCATCAGGGCGCTGGAACTGAGTGCGGCCGGTAACTGCCCCACGCCGGTAATCCTTGCCCGTGTTTTTCGCCATTCTCGACACTCCGTCTGATGCCGCCTTTGCGGCTCGTCATTTTTCCCGGGTCAGCCCGGGGACGGCCCACCCTCGCGCCGCCCCCGGGGCCCCCCGCCCGACTCGCTACTAAGCAGCCACCTGTTCAACCAGCTTCAGCGCAATTGCGATCTTCAGCTGCGGGTTGCCCTCCACCCAGCCCTCAAGCCGCCCGACACCATTTCCAATGGTGCCCCGCAGATCGAGGTTGAACGCCTCCAGTGATCCAAAGATTGAGTTTGGCAGCCCGGCGTAGTGCCGGACAGAAATCCGCGTGCGAATGACGTCACCGGACTCCACGAACGATCCCGAGTAACGATATGCGGAATCGCCACCCGAGATCTTGTTGCCGACAACCGTGACGATGCCGTCGCCAAAGCTGCCGAAGCTGCTTTCGAAGTGAACGGTATAGGTCCCGTTAACCATTTTAAGGCTCCTGAGTTCACAGGTTTTCCCCAGTCGGGAAAGTTTCCTGTGGATGACATCGGAAACGCCATTGATTGCCACGTCGGCTCCGTCATTCTCGCGTTGCGTCGATCCGTTGAGGACCGACTTGGCTTGTCCGCAGCGTTTCCATTCGGGTGCGGACCGGGCCGGAGCCTGGGGTGCCAGCCCCAGGCTCCTTCCCTTCAATCTCAACTGCAGCCCGAGGTGCCGCCGCAGGTGTCGCACTTCAGGCAGGTGCCGTTCCTGACCAGCGTGAAGTTGCCGCACTCGCCGCACGGGTCGCCCTCATAGCCCTTCATGCGCGCCTCGGCGACGCGGCCCATCACCGCGCTCGCCACGGTGCCGACCGCGGTCGCGGTGGCGGCGGAGGCGCCCACGGTCTCGACCGCCATCGCCGCCTCGGCCCGCCCGCCATGGCCCTGTAGCACCAGAAGCTCGCTCGGCAGCCGCTTCCTCAGATACCCGGTCGAGGAGAACTGCTTGATGATGGCGATCGCGGCGTCCTCCTCCTCGGCCGGCTCGACCGCCGCCTTGCCCTCGTCCTCGCCGCCGCCCAGCTCGTCGAAGCGGGTGCCGTTCGGCTGCACATGCGCCAGGTCGTCGCGGTCGAGATAGCTCACCGCCAGCTCGCGGAAGATGTAGTCGAGGATCGAGGTGGCGTTCTTGATCGAGTCGTTGCCCTGCACGATCCCCGCCGGCTCGAAGCGGGTGAAGGTGAAGGCCTCGACGAACTCCTCGAGCGGCACGCCGTATTGCAGGCCGAGCGAGATGGCGATGGCGAAGTTGTTCATCATCGCCCGGAACGCCGCGCCCTCCTTGTGCATGTCGATGAAGATCTCGCCCAGGTTGCCCTCGGCGAACTCGCCAGTGCGCAGATAGACCTTGTGCCCGCCGACGATGGCCTTCTGCGTATAGCCGCGGCGCCGGTCGGGCAGCTTGTGGCGCCGGCCGCGCGTGTCGGCGCCGCGCACCACCACGCGCTCGACCACCTTCTCGGCCAGGATGCGCGCACGCTCAGGCGCCGCCGCCTCGACCAGCTCGTCCTCCGCCTCCTCGTCGATCAGCGAGGCCGACAGCGGCTGGCTCAGCTTCGAGCCGTCGCGGTAGAGCGCGTTCGCCTTGATGCCCAGCCGCCAGCTCAGCAGATAGGCGTCCTTGCAATCCTCGATCGAGGCGTCGTTGGGCATGTTGATGGTCTTGGAGATGGCGCCCGAGATGAAGCTCTGCGCCGCGGCCATCATGCGGATGTGGCTCTCGACCGAGAGGAAGCGCCGGCCCGTCCGCCCGCAGGGGCTGGCGCAGTCGAACACGGGCAGGTGCTCGGGCTTGAGCCCCGGCGCGCCCTCGAGCGTCATGGTGCCGCACACATGGGTGTTCGCCGCCTCGATCTCGCGCGTGGTGAAGCCGATCTCGCGCAACAGGTCGAGCGTGGGGTCGGCCAGCTTGTCCTCGGCAATGCCCAGCACGTCGCGGCAGAACTCCGCGCCCAGCGTCCACTGGTTGAAGACGAAGCGGATGTCGAAGGCGGTGGCGAGCTGGGCCTCGACCTTCTCCAGCTCGTCTGCCCCGAAGCCTTTCTCGGCCAGCCGCTCGGCGTTCACGCCCGGCGCGCCCGCCAGCGTGCCGTGGCCCACGGCATAGTCGATGATGCCGCGCACGGTCTGGTCGTCGTAGCCCAGGCTCGCCAGCGCCCTGGGCACGGCGCGGTTGATGATCTTGAAATAGCCGCCGCCGGCCAGCTTCTTGAACTTCACCAGCGCGAAGTCCGGCTCGATGCCCGTGGTGTCGCAGTCCATCACCAGCCCGATCGTGCCGGTGGGCGCGATCACGCTCGCCTGCGCGTTGCGAAAGCCGTGCGCCTCGCCCAGCTCCCGTGCCCGGTCCCATGAGGCCCGGGCGCGCGCGATCAGGCGCGCGTCCGGGCAGTTGGCCGCATCAAGCGGCTGAGGGAGGACCGTCAGAGTCTCGTAACCGGAGGTCTCGGACCAGGCCGCGCGGCGGTGGTTGCGGATCACGCGCAGCATGGCCTCGCTGTTCTTCGCATAGCCGGGGAAGGCGCCGAGCTCGGCCGCCATCTCGGCCGAGGCGGCATAGGCCGTGCCGGTCAGGATCGCGGTCAGCGCGCCGCAGATCGCCCGGCCCTGGTCCGAGTCATAGGCCACGCCCAGCGTCATCAGGAGCCCGCCGACATTGGCGTAGCCCAGCCCCAGCGTGCGGTACTCGTAGGACAGCTGCGCGATCTGGAGGCTGGGGAACTGCGCCATGGTCACGGCGATCTCCAGCGTCAGCGTCCACAGCCTCACCGCGTGCTCGTAGCCCGCGACGTCGAATTCCCCGTCGTGCAGGAAGGCGAGCAGGTTGAGCGAGGCCAGGTTGCACGCCGTGTCGTCGAGGAACATGTATTCCGAGCACGGGTTCGAGGCCCGGATCGGCCCCGACGCGGGGCAGGTGTGCCACTCGTTGATGGTGTCGTGGTACTGCACGCCCGGGTCGGCGCAGGCCCAGGCCGCGTGCGCCACCTTCTCCCACAGGTCGCGCGCCTTCAGCGTGCGCGCCGGCTTGCCGTCGGTGCGGCGCGACAGCGTCCAGTCGCCGTCCGCCCCGACCGCGTCGAGGAAGGCGTTGGTCACCCGCACCGAGTTGTTCGAGTTCTGCCCCGAGACGGTGACATAGGCCTCCGAGTCCCAGTCGGTGTCGAAGGCGGGGAAGTCGATCGCGTCGTGGCCCTGGGCGGCGTATTGCAGCACGCGCTTGACATAGGCCTCGGGGATCGCGGCGCGGCGCGCGTCGCGGATCGCGGCCTTGAGCGCCGGGTTGGCCTTGGGGTCCACGGCCGCCGCGGCCTCGCCGTCCCAGGCGCGGATGGCGGCGAAGATCGCCTCGAGCTTCTCGCGGTGCATGCGCGAGCCGGCCACCAGGCTGGCGACCTTCTGCTCCTCACGCACCTTCCAGCCGATGAACTCCTCGATGTCGGGGTGGTCCATGTCGACGATCACCATCTTGGCGGCGCGGCGCGTGGTGCCGCCCGACTTGATGGCGCCCGCCGCGCGGTCGCCGATCTTGAGGAAGCTCATCAGCCCCGACGACTTGCCGCCGCCGCCCAGGGGCTCGTTTTCCCCGCGCAGGAGCGAGAAGTTGGTGCCCGTGCCCGAGCCGTACTTGAACAGCCGCGCCTCGCGCGTCCACAGGTCCATGATGCCGCCCTCGTTGACGAGGTCGTCGGCGACCGACTGGATGAAGCAGGCATGCGGCTGCGGGTGCTCGTAGGCCGACTCCGAGCGCACCAGCTCGCCCGTGCGGAAGTCGACGTAGTGGTGGCCCTGGCTCGGCCCGTCGATGCCATAGGCCCAGTGCAGCCCGGTGTTGAACCATTGCGGGCTGTTCGGCGCCGCCATCTGGCGCGCCAGCATGAAGCGCATCTCGTCGAGATAGGCGCGCGCGTCGGCCTCGGTCGAGAAGTAGCCGGCCTTCCAGCCCCAGTAGGTCCAGGTGCCGGCGAGCCGGTCGAACACCTGGCGGGCGTCGGACTCGCCGCCGCAGCGGCTCTCCTCGGGCAGCGCCGCCAGCGCGCGCTCGTCGGGCACCGAGCGCCACAGGAACGCGGGCACGCCCTTCTCGCGCACCTTCTTCAGCCTGGCTGCGACGCCGGCCTTGCGGAAATACTTCTGCGCCAGCACGTCCGAGGCCACCTGGCTCCAGGCGGCGGGGACGTCGAAGCCGTCGAGGCGGAACACCACCGAGCCGTCGGGGTTGCGGATCTCGGAGGTCGCCTGGCGGAAGGCGATCTCGGCGTAGGGCGACCGGCCCTCCCGGGTGAAGCGGCGCTCGATCTTCATGGTGTCCCCCTCGAACCTTGTGACCCGGACAGACCCCGCCCGTCCGGCGGTTGATCCCCGCCGGCCCGGGAGAGCCTGCCTCCCGGTCTGACCATTCACGCTGTGGATCCGGGCGCCTGGCTGTGCGCCCCGCCTTTTGCTGCAACCGCTCACTACATCTTGTGGTTTCGGCGGCGGCGACCACCACTGTATGACAGACTCGCGACGGGTCAACGAAAAAATTCGCGGGTCGAGCCACATTTTGGGGTTGACGAAGCCGGACCTACTATCCGTGGTGGGAACGAACAGGAAACATTAACCACAGGCCGTGACCTTTCGGGCACAGTCGGGCTGCCGCGCGCAGCCCGGCACCGTGTGGATTTCGTTGCATTTCCTTGGATTTCGTTGAATCCGCGCCGCCGCGCCGTCAGGGGCAGCGCGCCTTCGTCCATGCCCTCAGCGCGCCCAGCGTCTTGGGACCGATGCCGTCCTCCCAGCGCCCGCGCAGGAAGCCGCGCGCGCGCAGCATCTCCTGCAGATAGCTGGCGCCGCCGTCGAGCGAATCGGCCCACAGGTGCCAGTCCGCCATCGAATCGCCGGCCCGGCCCATGCTGCATTCCAGCTCGGCCAGGCCGCGCCGGGCCGCCCGGTGCCAGGGCCGCGCGCCCCGGTCCGCCAGCACCGCGTTGTAGTCGTCGAGCGCGTCCAGGGGCCGTCCCGCCGCCGCGAGCGCGCGGGCGCGCAGCAACCGCGCCTCGGCCGGGCGCGGGCCGGTGGCGATCGCCAGCCGCAGGTCGTCGAGCGCCGCGCCGGGCCGGCCGGCGCGGATCAACACCCGCGCCCGGCCGGTCAGTGCCTGGAAGTTGCTCGAATCGATCTTCAGCGCCCCGGCATAGTCGGACAGCGCCACCTGCACCCGCCCCAGCCGGGCGTCGGCATCGCCGCGGTTGGCCAGGAACTCGGCCAGCTCGGTGGCGGAGAACCGGGCCGGGTTGAGCGCGCTGGTGCAGGCGCGCACCACCGCCGCGGCCGGCTCGGTTCGGCGACAGATCCGCGCAAGGTCGCCCCACGGCGTCTCCCCCGGCTTGCCGCCCGGTTCGCCCGCCGGCGGCCAGCGTGCCGCCAGCGCCGCCTCGTACTCCGAGACCGCGCCCGCGATGTCGCCCGCGCTCTCGAGCCCGTGCCCGAGCTGACGGTGGGTCCTGGCCAGCTCCCGGTCGGTGCCGGCCTCCGCCCGGCGTCGCGCGGCGGCCGCCGCCGCGGCCTTGCGGGCCTTGGCCGCCTTCTCCCCGTCCGGCCGCGGCATGAGCGGCGCGAGCCGCACCAGCGGCTCCTCGGCGGGCCCCGCCGTTGCCGCTGCCCCGCCTGTCGCTGCCCCGCCCTTCACCTGCCGCTTGGGCACCAGCACGACCGCGCCGGTGCCGGCCTCGACCTCGGCGGCGAGCTGCGAGGCCGGCAGGTCCAGGATGTTCTGCCCCGGCAGCTCGGTGGCCGGCGCCGCCCCGCCGGGCGCAGAGTTGGCCGGCCCCGTTTCGGCCGGCCCCGTTTCAGCCGCCCCCGTTTTGGCCGAACCCGTCTCGGCCGCACCGCTCCCGCCGGCCGTGGCGGCGGGCGCGGGTGACTGTGCCGCCGGCGCGCCCTGAGCCCCCGCCCCGGGCGGCACGCCCGGCACCTGCGCGCAGGCCCCGGCCAAAAGCGCAAGCAGCAGCGCGGGCAGCCAGGCGGCACCGCCGCCCCCGCCCGCGCCGCCGCGCCGACTCATTCAGGATTGCGGGCCGAGACGACCCAGGAGCTCGAGTCCATGTAGACCCCGTCCGCGCGCACATGCGGCGCCAGCAGCCGGGCCAGGTCCGCCGCCAGCGCCGCGCGCCGCGCCTCGGCCAGCTCGCCGGCCTCGCGCACCACCTCGCCCGCCGGCCCCAGCGCCAGCTGGAAGTCGATGGCGTCCTCGACCGAATCGCCCATGCGCACCGGCGCGTCGACGCGCTCGAAGCCGATGTCCGTGAACCCGGCCGCCCTCATCTGCGCCGTCACCACCTCCCTGTCGGCCATGGAGAACGGCCCCGGCCCGCAGCTGCGCGCATCCGCGCCGGGCTGCGGCAGATGCCTGAGCGCCACCGCCCTGGCCGCGCCCAGCCACGGGTTGTCCTCGATGCGGCGCCACACGATCATGGTAAAACGCCCGCCGGGCTTCAGCGCGCAGCGCATGTTGCGCATCGCCGCCACCGGGTTCTCGAAGAACATGGTGCCGAAGCGCGAGAACACGAGGTCGGACTCGGGCGCGAAGGGAAAGCTCTGCACGTCGCCCAGGACGAAATCGATGTTCTCGATCGCCTCGGTGGCCGCATCGCGCCGGCCGTGCTCGAGGAAGGCCTCGCAGCAGTCGATCGCCATCACCCGGCCCGCCGGCCCGACCCGCTTGGCCAGCATGATCGCGGTGTCGCCGAAGCCCGCGCCGGCATCGACCACGCGCTCGCCCGCATGCACCTGAAGCCTGGGGAAGATGGCGTCCGAGTGCAGCGTCAGCCCGCCCACCAGCACGTGGCGGAAGCGGATGAACTTCGGCACCAGGATCTCGTTCCAGAACCGGACGAAGTCGGACTTGGGCGCCACGGTCTCGCTCATCGCCCTCTCTCCCGCTGACCCGGCGCTGCGGGCCGGCGCGCGACGTTAGCAGACTCGCGGCCGGCCGGGAATCGCCGCGTGCGGCCGCTCATGCCTCGCGCGGCCGGCTCAGGGTGCGGCGGTGCTGCTCCCGGCGCACCGGCACGAAGCCGACCCACTGGTAGAGCGTGATGGCGCGCGGGTGGTCCAGCGTGTTGGTGTTCACGGTCATCTTCTGCACCCCGGCCCGGTCCCATCCGGCATGCACCGCGCTGGCCAGCAGCCAGCGCGACAGCCCGCGCCCGCGCGCCTGGGGCACCAGGCCGAAATAGGCCAGCTGGCACAGCCCCGCCTCGCGCGTGTCGAGCACGAAGAAGCCGCCCGGCCAGCCGTCGACATAGAGCGTGAACAGCTCCACCGCCGGGTCGGAGACGAAGGCCTCCACCGCGGCCTCGCCGCGCGCCAGCCAGTCGGTCCATTCGAACTCGGCCCCGACCGCGCGGTAGAGATAGAGGAAATAATGCGCCGGCGGCGCCGCGGCGCGGATCAGCGCCAGGCGCGGCCCCGCCGGGGTGGGCGGGATCTGCGTCGCCGGGCGCGCCTGCATCTCCAGATAGGTGACGACGTAGTCGATCGTCTCGCCCGGCTGCCGCAGCACCATCGCCTCAGCCCGTCTCCACCGGCAGGTCCTGGTAGGCGCCCCATTCGGCCCAGGAGCCGTCATAGAGCGCGTTGCGGGTGTGGCCGATGCGGTGCAGCGCCAGCGTCAGGATCGCCGCGGTCACGCCCGAGCCGCAACTGGTCACCACCGGCCGGCGCAGGTCCACCCCGGCGGCCTCGAAGATCCGGCGCAGCTCGTCCGCCCCCTTCAGCGTCCTGTCGGGGTTGAGCAGGCTGGCATAATGCACGTTGCGCGCGCCGGGGATGTGGCCCGCGCGCAGCTCCGGCCTGGGCTCGGGCTCCTCGCCGCGGAAGCGGCCGGGCGAGCGCGCGTCGACGATCTGCTCGCCGCCCAGCTTCGCCGCCTCGGCCACCTGGGTCACGTCGCGCACCATGGCGGCGTTGCGCCGGGCGGTGAAGTGGCGCTCGCGCGGCTCGGGCGCGCCGTCCTCGACCGGGCGGCCCTCGGCCAGCCACTTGGGCAGGCCGCCGTCGAGCACCGCCACGTCCTGGTGGCCGAACACGCGGAAGGTCCACCACACGCGGGCGGCCGAGAACAGCCCCTGCCGGTCGTAGACGATCACCCGGTGGCCGTCGCCGATGCCCATCTTGCGCACCCGGCTGACGAACTTCTCCACCGGCGGCAGCATGTGCGGCAGCGGCGAGTGCTGGTCGGCGATCTCGTCGATGTCGAAGAAACGCGCGCCGGGGATGTGCGCGTTGAGGTACTCGGCGCGGGCGTCGCGTGCCTCGCCGGGCAGGTAATAGCTGGCATCGAGGATGCGGATGTCGGGGGCATGGAGCCGCTCGGCCAGCCACTCGGTCGAGACCAGCAGGTCGGAATCGCTCGTCGCCATGGCCTGTCTCGTCGCCTGCTTGCACCCGGTCTTCCTAGAGGCGCGGCGGGGCGGAATCAACTGCCGCTTCCCCGTCCGCCCCGGATCACTTAAGCTCCGCCACCGAAACCGCAAGCGAGGGACCCGCCATGCCGCTGCCGCCCCCGGCCGCGCCGGGCATGAAGCTCGCGGAGGTCGACACCCCGACGCTGGTCATCGACCTCGACGCCATGGAGCGCAACCTCTTGAAGATGTCCGAGGCGGTGGCGCCCACCGGCCTGCGCCTGCGCCCGCACGCCAAGACGCACAAGAGCCCGGTGATCGCGCGCCGCCAGATCGCGCTCGGCGCCGTCGGGGTGTGCTGCCAGAAGGTCTCCGAGGCCGAGGTCATGGCCAATGGCGGCGTCGACGACATCCTGGTGACGAACCAGGTGGTGGGAGCGCGCAAGCTCGACCGGCTGGCGGCGCTGGCGCGCCATGCGCGCATCGGCGTGTGCGTCGACGAGCCGGGCAATATCTGCGACCTCTCGGCCGCCGCGGTGCGCTTCGGCGCCGAGCTCGAGGTGCTGGTCGAGATCGACGTCGGCGCAGGCCGCTGCGGCGTGGCGCCCGGCGCGCAGGCGGTGCGGCTGGCCGAGGAGATCGCGCGGCTGCCCGGCCTGACCTTCGGCGGGCTGCAGGCCTACCACGGCGCCGCCCAGCACCTGCGCGCCCGCGCCGAGCGCGCCGCGGCCATCGCCCGCGCCGCCGAGATGACCGCCGAGACCGCGGCAGCCCTGACCGACGCCGGGCTCGCCTGCCGCACCATCGGCGGCGCCGGCACCGGCACCTTCGAGCTAGAGGCCACGGCGGGCGTGTGGAACGAGCTGCAATGCGGCTCCTACGTCTTCATGGACGCCGACTATGCGCGCAATCTCGACGCCGAGGGCAAGCCGGTCACCGACTTCGAGCACGCGCTCTTCGTGCTCGCCACGGTGATGAGCCAGCCGGCCCAGGGCCGCGCCGTGCTCGACGCCGGGCTCAAGGCGCTGGCCTTCGACAGCGGCCCGCCGACGGTGCAGGGGCGCGCCGGGCTCAGCTACGAGGGCGCCTCGGACGAGCACGGCAAGCTCGGCTTCGCCGCCACCAACGCCCCGCCCCGGCCGGGCGAGCGGCTGCTGCTGGTGCCCGGCCACTGCGACCCCACGGTTAACCTGCACGACTGGTTCGTCGCCGTGCGCGGGCTCAACTGGGAGGGCGGCTTCGTCGAGGCGGTCTGGCCCGTCGCCGCCCGTGGCGCGGGGTTCTGAGCGGGGGCCTGACCACGGCGCGCCTCAGCGCGCGGCGGCCACGGCCTCGGACAGTTCGCGCTTGAGCAGTCCGATGTCCTCGATCCCCACCGACAGGCGGATGAAGCCCTCGGTTATGCCGAGCGCGGCGCGCCCCGCCTCATCGAGCCCCCGGTGCGAGCTCGAGGCCGGGTGCGACAGCGTCGTGGCCACGTCGCCCAGCGTCGGCGCGAACGGGATGTGCCGCGCCGCGCGCACGAACCGGTTCACCTCTGCCCGCCCGCCGGCCAGCCGGAAGCTGACCATGGTGCCGCCGCGCCCGCCCAGCAGCGCCGCGGCGCGCGCATGGTCGGGGTGGTCGGCCCGCCCGGGGTAGAGGACCGCCTCGACCCCGGCGAGCCCGGCCAGGTGGTCGGCCAGCGCCGCTGCGTTCGCCTCGGCCCGCTCGAAGCGCAGGTCGAAGCTCGCCAGCCCGCGCTCGGCCAGCCAGCAGCCGAACGGGCTCGGCGTCAGGCCCCAGGTCACCGCCACCTCCATCAGCCGCGCGGCGTGGGCGGCCTCGCGCGCCGCGGCGTAGCCCAGCGTCACGTCCGAGTGTCCCGCCAGCATCTTGGTCACCGAGTGGATGACGAAATCGGCGGGGGGGCCGACCGTTGGCTCGAAGGGCCGGTAGAGCCGGGGCGTGGTGAAGGTGTTGTCCACCGCGAGGAGCACCCCCCGCGCGCGGCAGGCGGCGCCGATCGCCTCCATGTCCGCAACCCTCAGCGTGGGGTTCGACACCACCTCGACCAGCGCCAGCCGCGTCTCCTCGCGCAGCGCTGCGGCGAAGGCCGCGCCGTCGGCCGGGTCGGCGAAGCTCACCTCCACGCCCATGCGCGGCAGCTCGTCGCTGAGCATCCTCAGCGAGCGGCCATAGAGCTGGCTGCCCGCCACCACGTGGTCGCCCGCGCGCAGCACCGCCTTCATCACCGCGCCGACCGCGGCCATGCCCGAGGCGGTGACCACGCCGCCCCGCGCGCCCTCCATCCAGTCCAGCTTGTCGGCGAGAATCGCCCAGTTCGGGTGGCCTTCGCGCGCATAGGTCCAGCCCGCCGCGCGCCCCTCGTACTGCGCGTCGAGCGCGTCGGCATCCGGGCTGGCCCAGACCACCGAGGGCCAGATCGGGCTGACCACGGGGGTCGAGGCCGAGCCGGGGCGCAGGCCCCGGCGAACGACGGAGCGGTGATCTCGGGACATCTCGGCCTCCAGACTCGGCTACGGGCGGCGGGTTGCGAGGGCAGGCCGCGCGATTGAAGCGGCCCGCCGCGGCGGCGTCAATTCACGCTCGGGCCCCGCCCGTCAACCCCGCGCTTGACAGAAGGCGGCCGCAGGGCACCCTTGGCGCAGATTGCAGATGCCGGGCCGGGCCCGGCGACGCCCGCTCGCCGCGATGGCGACGGACACCAGCGACGGGCGCCAGCGAGGGGCACCAGCTTGGGGCATCAGCTTGCGGCACCAGCTTGCGGCGCCAGCGAGGGGGGACCCGCCGGATGAGCGATGCCGCCATCGCGGGCAAGCGCGCCTCGATCGCGCTCCTGATCCTGACCCAGATCGCCGTGCTCTCGCTGTGGTTCTCCTCGGCCGCGGTGCTGCCCGAGATGGGCCGCGAGGCCGGGCTGACGCCGGGCCGGCTGGCCTGGCTGTCGACCGCCGTGCAGCTCGGCTTCGGCGCCGGGGCGCTGGTCTATGCCGCGCTGGGGCTCGCGGATCGCTTCGACCCGCGCCGGGTGTTCATGCTCTCGGCGCTGGCCGGCGCGGCGGCCAATCTCGCGCTCATCGCCGTGCCGATCGGCGGGGGCGAGGCGATCGCGCTGCGCGCGCTGACCGGGGCCATGATGGCCGGGGTCTACCCGGTCGGCATGAAAATCGCCGTCGGCTGGGGCCGGACCGACAGGGCGCTCTTGATCTCGCTCCTGGTCGGCGCGCTGACCATCGGCTCGGCCAGCCCGCACCTGATGGCCTTTCTCGGCGGCGCCCACTGGCGCCCGACCATCTGGGCCTCGACGCTGGTCGCCGCGGCCGGGGGGCTGGCGGTCATGGGCGTGCGGCTGGGGCCCTATCACGCCCATGCGCCGACGCTCGACCCCGCGGCGATCGGGCTGGTGTGGAGCGACCGCCCGATCCGGCTCGCCGTGCTCGGATATATCGGCCACATGTGGGAGCTCTACGCCTTCTGGGCCTGGGTGGCGGTGATCGCCACCGGCTCCTACGCCATGGCCGGCGCCGAGGGGGCGCGCGCGCTGGGCAAGCTTACCGCCTTCGCCGCCATCGCGCTGGGCGGGCTCGCCTGCGTGCCGGCCGGCTGGCTGGCGGTGCGCCGCGGCTCGGCCCCGGTGGCGATGCTGTGCCTGATGGTCAGCGGCAGCGCGGCGCTGCTCTCCGCGCTGCTCTACGACGGCCCGGTCTGGGCGATGATGGCGGTGCTGATCGTGTGGGGCATCGCCATCGTGCCCGATTCGGCGCTCTACTCGACGCTGGTGGCCGACGCCGCCCCGCCCGAGCGCGCCGGCTCGCTGCTCACGATCCAGACCGCGCTGGGCTTCCTGCTCACCGCCGTCACCGTGCAGGTGGCGCCGGCGCTCGCCGCGGCGGTCGGCTGGCCCTGGGTGCTGGCGGTGATGGCGCTGGGGCCGGGGCTGGGCATCCGGGCCATGCGGGCGCTGATCCGGCGCCCCCGCGCGCTGCCCCGCGGCGGCCAGCCGGGCTCCCCCTGACGGGCGCCGAAACTCTTACAGGTCTTATATAAGACATATAAGAGTTAACGACGCCGGTTGAGTATTTAAGTACCGCGCCCCGCTGCACCGCACAAAGCCGCCGACCCGCCCCTCAGGCCGGCCGCTTCCACTTGATCGAACAGCCCATCGAGGGCGTCTGGCGCTTCGGCCCCGTGCCGCTCCGGGCAACCTGGCGCATCGCCTCGAAGAGCTCGCGCCGCGCCTCGGGGCCCGCGGGGTGGCGGCCCGAGGAGTCCAGCCGGCCGCGGTACTGCAGGCCCAGTCCGGCGTCGAAGCCGAAGAAGTCCGGGGTGCAGACGGCCTCGTAGGCCCTGGCGACCGCCTGGCTTTCGTCGTGCAGGTAGGGGAAGGGGAAGCCGTGCTCGGCGGCGAAGGCCTGCATGTTCTCGAAGCTGTCCTCGGGATAGTGCTCGGAATCGTTGGCGCAGATTGCCGCGACGCCGATGCCCATCGCCTGCAACTCCTTGGCATCCCTCACGATCCGGTCGACCACCGCCTTCACGTAGGGGCAGTGGTTGCAGATGAACATGATCAGCGTGCCCTTCGGCCCGCGGATGTCTGCAAGCCGGTAGGTCTTGCCGTCCGTGGCGGGCAGCCGGAACTGCGGCGCCTGCCAGCCGAAGGCACAGACCGGGGTCTCAGCTGCCATGGCAACACCCTCGCATTCTTCTGTTTTCCCTTGTATTTTCCGCCGGCGCACCGGTGGCGCCGCGATGTCCCGTCGCGTTCTTACCTAGCGTGCCGTCCCGCCGCACTCAAGCGCCCAGCACCACCGCCTCGTCGAAGGCGATCAAGGTTGGCCCGGCGCGGCCCGCCGCCGCGCGCAGCAGGCCGGGCAGCTCGCCGAGCTGCTGCGTCCTTATCCCCTCCATACCGTAGGCCCTTGCGATGGCGACGAAATCCGGCGTGTGCAGGTCGACGCCCACCGGCGCGATGCCGCGCTCGCGCATGAAATCGCGGATCTCGCCATAGCCGCCATTGTCCCACACCAGCACGATCAGCGGCAGCCACTCCTCCACCGCCGTGCCCAGCTCGGCCAGGGTGAATTGCAGCCCGCCGTCGCCGGCGAGGCAGATCACCGGCCCGCCCAGCGCCCGCGCCGCGCCGATGGCAGCGGGCAGCCCGTAGCCCAGCGCACCGTAGCCTGTCGCGGCGTTGAACCACAGCCCCGGCGCCGGCGCGCCATAGGCCAGGTTGCCGGCATAGACCGCGTGGGTGGAGTCGCCGACGATCGGCGCGCCGGGCAGCGTATCGCGGATCGCCTCGAGAAACCCGAGCGTGGCGCCGTATTGCCCGGACACCTCCTCGCGCGCCGCCTCGCGCGCCGCGCGCGCCTGCACCGGCCCGCCCGCGGTCGGGGTGCCCTCACCCAGCGCCGCGGCGAGCGCCGCCGCTCCGGCGCCGGCATCGCCCGCCAGCGCCAGCGCCGGCGGCGCGCCGCGGCCAAGCTGCTCGGGGTCGATGTCGATGCGGATCAGCCCGCCGGGGATGCTGAGCGGCGCCCGGCCGTACATGTCGTAGTCGGTGACGCCGAACTCGGTGCCCAGCGCCAGCACCACGTCCGCGCCCGCGATCAGCCCGCGCACCGCCTCGAGCGAGGGGCTGGCGGGCACGGCGAGCGGGTGGCCCGCGGGCAGGATGCCGCGCGCGTTCGTGGTCATCACCACCGGCGCGCCGAGCCGCCCGGCCAGCGCCGCGACCCCGGCGGCCGCACCGCGCGCGCCGCCGCCGGCCAGGATCAGCGGGCGCTCGGCCCTGGCCAGCATCCGCGCCGCCTCGGCGATTCCCGCCGCGTCGGGCGCGGGCCGCCTGACCGGCACGGGCCGGGCGAAGGCCACGTCGCCCGCCTCGGCCGCGAGCAGGTCGCGCGGGATCTCGATATGCACCGGGCGCGGCCGCGCGCCCTCGAACACCGCCAGCGCGCGGGCCAGCACCGCCGGCAGCTCGCCCGGCGTCAGCACCGTGTGCGAGAAGGCGGCGCACTGGGCGGCGATCAGCCCCTGCCGGCGCACCTCGTGCAGGTCGCCCGCCTCCATGCCGAGCGCGCCGCGCGCCCCGACCGAAGTGTCCACCAGCATCGGCACCGAATCCGCGTAGGCCTGCGCCATCGGGGTCAGCAGGTTGGTCAGCCCCGGCCCGGTGATCGCGAACACCGCCGCCGGCCGCCCCGCCACGCGGGCATAGCCGTCGGCCATGAAGCCGCCGCCCTGCTCGTGGCGCGGCGTGACGTGGCGCAGCGGGCCGCCGGCCAGCGCGCGGTACATCTCGACCGTGTGCACGCCGGGGATGCCGAAGACCGTGTCGATGCCGCAGGCCGCCAGCCACTCCACGATGCGCTCGCCCAGGCTGGGCATCTGCGTCTCTCCCCTCGGTGCCGCTCCCGCCGCCGGTCTATGCCCGGGCACGGCGCCGCTGGCAACGGGATTCGGCGGCAGCCGGCCCGGCGGCCCAACTGGGCCATTGCGCGCGGGCCGGGGCGCGGCTACCGCTCGACGGTCATGGCCCTCAACGTGCGTCACCCGCTCTGGCTGCCTGCCGCGCCGCTGCCCGGCGTGTGGGTGTTCAGCCTGCTGTTCTCGATCGAGACCATCGCGCGGGCCTCGCTGGCCACGGTGGTGCCGCTGCAGGCCTACCAGATCCTCAAGGACAGCCGCGAGGTCAGCTTCCTCTACACCGCGGTCGCCCTGTCCACGCTCACGGCCAGCTTCTTCATCCCGGCGCTGATCCGGCGCTGCACCCGCCGCTGGACCTACAGCATCGGGGCCGCGGCGCTGATCGGGGCGGCGCTGGCCTTTTGGACCCAGACGGTGGCGGGGCAGGCGGCGGGCATGTTCCTGCGCGTCTTCGGCACCGCCTGCCTGAACATCACGCTGAATCTCTACATCATGGAGGTGATCCACCGGAAGGACTACGTGCGCAACGACTCGCTGCGGCTGGCCTTCTCGACCGCGGGCTGGATGGTGGGGCCGTATCTGGGGGTCTGGCTCTATTCGCACTACGGGCCGGGGGCGGCCTATGGCTGGGCCGGCTTCTGGGCGCTGGTGCTGCTCGGCGTGTTCTGGTACCTGCGCATGGCCGAGGGCACACCGATCCGCCCGGGCCGGCTGAAGCCGCCGCATCCCTTCGCCAACATCGCCCGCTTCGCCCGCCAGCCGCGCCTGCGCATGGCCTGGACCATCGCCTTCTCGCGCGCCTGCTTCTGGACCACATTCTTCGTCTACACACCGATCCTGATGGTCGCCTCGGGCAAGGCCGCCGAGGCCGGGGCGCTGGTGATCTCGGCGGGCAACGCGGCGCTGGTGCTGACCCTGGTGTGGCGGCGGGTGGCCGAGCGGGCCGGCATCCGCCGGGCCATCGTCGCGGCCTTCCTGATCATGGCGGCGATGCTCGTGGGCGCCTGGGTGGCGGGCTTGCACAGCGGCTGGGTCGCGGCGGGCTTCCTGCTCGGCGGCTGCGCCTCGGCGACCGGGCTCGACGCCCTGGGCGCGGTGCCGTTCTACCGCGCGGTGCACCCCGCCGAGCGCCCGGAGATGACCGCCGTCTACCGCACCTACGCCGATGCCAGCGACCTGGTGCCGCCGCTGATCTACGGCGTGCTGCTGACCTGGTTCGCGCTGCCCGTGGTGTTCGTGGCGCTCGCCGCGCTCGAGCTCATCGCCGCCTGGCTGAGCGCGCACTATCTGCACCGGCGCCTGTGACGCGTTGGCCGTGCCGGCCTTGTCACCGGCCGTGGCAGGCTTTACATCGCAGGGGACGCCCGGAACACAGGGAAAACAGGAAAATCCGCATGCCCGTGCCGCCGTCCGAGATCGAGAGCCTGATCCGCGCCGCCTTCCCCGGCGCCACGGTCGAGATCCGCGACCTCGCCGGCGACGGCAACCATTATGCGGCGACCGTGGTCGCCGAGGAGTTTCGCGGCAAGAACCGCGTGCAGCAGCAGCGCCTGGTCAACCAGGCGCTGGCGAGCATCCTCGAGGGCCCGGACGCGCGCCTCCACGCGCTGGCGCTGCAGACCAGCGCCCCCGACTGAGCGCCCGACTGAGCGCCCGGGGAGCCGGGCGCAGAGATTCCAAGCACAGGACATCGCAATGACCGAGACCGCCACCCCGATCCAGGACGAGATCCGCCAGACCGTCGAAGGCAACGACGTGGTGCTGTTCATGAAGGGCAACAAGGGGGCGCCGCAATGCGGCTTCTCCTCGCGCGTGTCGCAGATCCTCACCTATATGGGCGTCGACTACCGCGACGTGAACGTGCTCGCCTCCGACGAGCTGAGGCAGGGGATCAAGACGTTCTCGGACTGGCCGACCATCCCGCAGCTCTACGTCAAGGGCGAGTTCGTCGGCGGCTGCGACATCATCACCGAGATGACGCTCTCGGGCGAGCTGGACAAGCTCTTCGAGGACAAGGGCGTGACCTTCGACAAGCAGGCCGCCGAGACCATCCGCAAGCACAACGGCTGAGGCGCGTGCCCGCGCCGGGAGGGCGGCGGTGAAGCTGTTCGTCGGCCTGGGCAATCCCGGCACGCGATACGCGGGCAACCGCCACAACATCGGCTTCATGGCGGTGGATGCGATCCACCGCGCGCAGGGCTTCGGCCCGTGGCGCGCCAAGTTCCAGGCGGAGATTGCCGAGGGACGGCTGGGCGCCGAGAAGGTCTGGCTGGTCAGGCCGCAGACCTACATGAACCTCTCGGGCCAGGCGGCCGGCGAGGCGATGCGCTACCTCAAGCTGGCGCCCGCCGAGCTGTGGGTGTTCCACGACGAGCTGGACCTGGCGCCGGGCAAGCTGCGGGTGAAGACCGGCGGCGGGCATGCCGGGCACAACGGGCTGCGCTCGCTGATTCAGCATGTCGGGGCCGACTTCAACCGCGTGCGGCTGGGCATCGGCCACCCGGGCCGCAAGGAGCTGGTCACGCCCTATGTGCTGAGCGACTTCGCCAGGGAGGACCGGGCCTGGCTCGAGCCGCTGCTCGAGGCGGTGGGGCGCGAGGCGGCGCGGCTGGCGGCGGGCGATGCCGCCGGCTTCATGAGCGCGGTGGCGCTGGCCGTGCGCCCGGCACGACCGGCGGCCGATCCGCCGGGCAAGCCGCGCCCCGCGCAGGCGCCGGCCGGGGACGGACAGGGGGACGCCCAAGGGGACGGCCAAGGGGACGGCCAAGCGCAAGGCGCGGACAGCCTTTTGTCCCGTCTTCGCACAAAATTTACCCATAGATGACACCCGGTGCTTTATCTGCCATTAGAGCGGCGTGGAGGAGCTAGTTTACGGCGCCACGGGGGGAATGGGGTTGACCGACCAGGCGCAGCGCAATCCGATCATAGAGCGGCGGGCAAGGCATGCGCTCGTCATCGCCCGGCTGCGCCAGAGATGGCAGCGCCTCGGCTTCTTCGTTGCGGTGCTTGTGCTGTCGCTGGTCTATGTACCCGCAGGCTGGGTGGGGGGCTGCATCGCCGCCATGCTGGCCGCCGAGCTGCTCGAGCGGCGGGCGGCCGCGGGCTTTCTCGCGGCGCGGCCAGCGCGGGCTCGCCGGGCCTGGCTGGGCTTCGTCGTTGCCAACCTGGTGACCGCCTCGGCGATCGGGCTGATCATCGTCGTGCTTTGGGTCTTCGCCACGCCCGACGAGCAGCTGTTCCCGCTCGGCCTGTTGTTCATCAACACCTTCTATGTGGCGCTGGCCAACCCGCAGGTACTCTGGCTGCTGATGGCGCGACAGGGGCTTTATGCCGTGCTGGCAACGGCGCTGGCGCTGCGCGACATGCTGCTGGGCGAAACGCTGTTCGCCACGGACTTCATCACCGGCCTGCTTCCCATCCTCGGCTTCTCGGTCTGCGTCGTGGCTCTGTCGCGCTGGGCGGCGCGGGCCTATCGCCGGCGCCTCGAGCACACGCATGCCCTGGCCGAGGCCCGCGACGAGGCCGAGCGCGAAAGGCGGGCCAAGTCGACCCTGATCGCCACCATCAGCCACGAGCTGCGCACGCCGCTCAACGGCATCATCGGCATGGCGCAGGCGCTCCTGGGCGCCGAGCTCGAGCCTGCCGTGCGCCGGCGGATCGAGGTGATCGCGGAGTCCGGGCACAACCTCAACGCGCTGCTCAACGAGATCCTCGACTTTTCCAAGCTCGAGGCCGGGGAACTGGCGATCGCCTCGACCGAGGACGACCTGCGCCGGACCGCCGAGCATGTCGAGAGCCTGTTCCGCCCGCTGGCCGAGCAGGCCGGCCTCGACTTCACCGTCGAGGTGGGCGAGGCGGTGCCCCAGCGGCTGGTGTTCGACACCGTGCGCGTGCGCCAGTGCCTGTCCAACCTGGTCTCGAACGCGCTCAAGTTCACCGAGCGCGGCTCGGTGCGGGTGGCGCTCACCGCCGCTCCGGTCGGGCCTGAGCACGGCGCCCCCGGCGACGCCCAACGCTGGCGCATCACCGCCACGGTCACGGACACCGGGATCGGCATCGACGAAGCGCAGCAGTGCAGGCTGTTCGCGCCCTTCATCCAGGGCGACGGCAGCATCAGCCGGCGCTATGGCGGCACCGGTCTGGGCCTCAACATCACCCGCCGCCTCGCCAAGGCGATGGGCGGCGGCGTCAGCGTCGAGAGCGTGCCGGGCGAGGGATCGACCTTCCGGTTCGAGTTCCTCGCCGAGACGCCTGCGCGGCGGTGCGAGCGCGGCCAGACCGGCGACACCGCGGGCACGCCTGCGCTCGCCGGCCGCGTGCTGGTCGCCGACGAGGCCGAGACCAACCGCATGGTGTTGCGCCTGCTGCTCGAGGCGCTCGGGGTCGAGGCGGTGGAGGCCCGCGACGGCCCGGCCGCGCTCGCCGCGCTGGAGCACGACGCGCTGGACGCGGCGCTCGTCGACCTCAAGCTTCCGGGCATCGATGCCGCCGAGCTCGCGGCACGCGTCCGCCGCGGCGAGCTCGGCCGGCCCGATCTGGCGCTGGTGGCGGTCTCGGGCGCGCACGGAGCCGACGAGGCCGGGCAGACCGAGGACTTCGACGCCTTTCTCGCCAAGCCGATCAATCCGGCCGCCTTGCGCACGGTGCTCGAGCGCGTGCTTGGCGGGCGCTCGGTCGCGCCTGCGGCGCCCAAGCGGCGCAGCGCCGTGGAGTCCCGCTGATCGAAGGCGCGGCCTTCCCGCAAGCCGTCGCGGCCATCGCCGACCCCCGGATTGCACCGCGGCGCGGGGGGCGGGCCTTGACCCCGCAGGCGGCCCGTGCCACAGCGCGCACCGTCTCGGGCAGGGCGGAAAAGGCACACGCCAATGGGCTTCAGATGCGGCATCGTCGGGCTGCCCAATGTGGGCAAGTCGACGCTGTTCAATGCGCTGACGCGCACCGCCGCCGCCGCGGCCGCGAATTTCCCCTTCTGTACCATCGAGCCGAACGTGGGCGAGGTGCCGGTGCCCGACGACCGGCTCGAGACGCTGGCGCGGCTGGGCAAGTCGGCCAAGATCATCCCGACGCGGCTGACCTTCGTCGACATCGCCGGGCTGGTGCGCGGCGCCTCGAAGGGCGAGGGGCTGGGCAACCAGTTCCTGGCCAATATCCGCGAGGTCGACGCCATCGCCCACGTGCTGCGCTGCTTCGAGGACGACGACGTCGCCCATGTGGAGGGCCGCATCGACCCGGTGGCCGACGCCGAGACGGTGGAGACCGAGCTGATGCTGGCCGACCTGGAGTCGGTCGAGCGCCGCCTGCAGGGCGTCGCGCGCCGCGTGCGCGGCGGCGACAAGGAGGCGGCACAGCAGGAGCGCCTGCTGGGCCGCGCCCGCGCGGCGCTGGAGGCCGGGCGCCCGGCGCGCACGGTCGAGGTGGCGGACGAGGACCTCAAGGCCTGGCGGGGCCTGCAGCTCTTGACCGCAAAGCCGGTGCTCTATGTCTGCAATGTCGAGGAGGCCGCGGCGGCCAGCGGCAACGCACAGTCGGCCCGGGTCGGGCGCATGGCCGCCGAGCAGGGCGCAGGCTGCGTCGTGATCTCGGCGGCCATCGAGGCCGAGATCGCCCAGCTCGACGGCCCCGAGCGCGCGGCCTTCCTCGAGGAGCTGGGGCTTGAGGAATCCGGGCTCGAGCGCATGATCCGGGCGGGCTATCGCCTGCTCGGCCTGATCACCTTCTTCACGGTGGGCCCGAAGGAGGCGCGCGCCTGGACGGTGCCCCGGGGCACCGCGGCGCCGCAGGCGGCGGGCGTGATCCACACCGATTTCGAGCGCGGCTTCATCCGCGCCGAGACCATCGCCTATGACGACTTCGTCGCCGCCGGCGGCGAGCAGGGGGCGAAGGAGGCGGGCAGGATGCGCGCCGAAGGCAAGAGCTACCGCGTCGCGGACGGCGACGTCATGCACTTCCTGTTCAACACCTGAGGCCGGGCGCGCTCGGCAGGCGGGGCGCGCTCAGCCCTGCGCGTCGAGCTTGCCGAGCCAGCGCCGGACCCGCGCCCGGTTCACCCCGAAGTCGCCGCGGCCATAGCGCGAGCGCGAGTAGACGATCAGCCCGGCGCCGTCTGCCACCGGCACCGCCTTGACGGTGATGTAGTCGGGAAAGCCGATGAAGCGCGAACGCTGCACGTAGGTGACCATGCCGCTGTCCACGCTGCCGGCCAGGACGCGGGTGCGCGGCGCCGCCCGCGCGATCCTGTCGAAGCGCGCCAGCAGCTCCTCGGGGCGTTCCGGATAGACCTTGGTCAGCATCTGCGGCGTGGCCGCGGTGGTGCCCCGGGGCGCGGCCAGCCACTCGTTCGGCGTGCCGCGCAGCTTGATCGTGGCCGGGTCGACGTGCCACCGCGCGGGATCGCTGCCCGAGAGGTTGATCACCGCATAGCCTGCCCCCAGGGCGAGGACCAGCGCCCCGGCCAGCCAGGGAGCCAGGCGGCGCAGCATCGGCCTATTCGGCGGCGTGGGGCGCCGATGCGGGCTCCACCTCGCCGGCCTCGATCTCGGCGGCGCGTTTCTCGACCAGCTCGACGATGTGCTCGATCATGCTGGCATTGTCCATCTTGTGGTCCTGCTTGCCGGCGAGATAGACCATGCCCGATCCGGCGCCGCCACCGGTGAAGCCGATATCGGTCATCAGCGCCTCGCCCGGACCGTTCACCACGCAGCCGATGATCGACAGCGTCATCGGCGTGTTGACATGGGCCAGCCGCTCCTCGAGCGCGGCCACGGTCTTGATCACGTCGAAGCCCTGGCGCGAGCAGGACGGGCAGGCGATGATGGTCACGCCCTTGTGGCGCAGGCCCAGCGACTTGAGGATCTCGTAGCCGACGCGCACTTCCTCGACCGGATCGGCCGACAGCGAGACGCGGATGGTGTCGCCGATGCCCATCCACAACAGGTTGCCCAGCCCGATCGCCGACTTGATGGTGCCGGTGACGCGGCCCCCCGCCTCGGTGATGCCCAGGTGCAAGGGCGCGTCGCAGGCCTCCGCCAGCTGCTGGTAGGCGGCCGCGGCGAGGAACACATCCGATGCCTTCACCGAGACCTTGAACTCGTGGAAGTCGTTGTCCTGCAGAATCTTCATGTGGTCGAGCGCGGACTCCACCATCGCGTCGGGACAGGGCTCGCCGTACTTTTCCAAAAGGTCGCGCTCGAGCGAGCCGGCGTTGACACCGATGCGCATGGAGCAGCCGTGGTCCCTGGCGGCACGGATCACCTCGCGCACCCGCTCGGCCGCGCCGATGTTGCCCGGGTTGATGCGCAGGCAGGCGGCGCCGGCCTCGGCGGCCTCGATGGCGCGCTTGTAGTGGAAGTGGATGTCGGCGACGATCGGCACGTCCACGGCGCGGGTGATCTTGCGCAACGCCTCGGTGGACTCCCGGTCGGGACAGGAGACGCGCACGATGTCGGCGCCGGCCTCGGCGCAGGCCTGGACCTGGCGGATGGTCGCTTCGGCGTCCGGGGTGGGCGTGTTGGTCATGGTCTGCACCGAGATCGGCGCATCGCCGCCCACCTCGACCGGGCCGACCCGGATCTTGCGGCTCTGCCGGCGATAGATGCTGCGCCAGGGGCGAACTGGATTGACGGTCATGGGCCCTCCTCGGGGTATAGCGCACGGAGCGAGAGATAAGCCGCCGATGCCATGAAGTCGAGGGGCAGCCGCGCCGACGAGGCGGGGAATGCGGCGCGCGACGCCGGCCCGGAACGGAACGGAACAAAGGCAAACCGCGAGGCGTTGAACGACGGACAGACCTTTCGTCGCGGCGCGCCGACGCTCCACGCGCCTGCCGCCCGAACGCCACGAGAAAGGAGCCACGCCATGCGCATGTTTTCGCTGATCGCGGTTCTCGCCGTTCCGGTCGCTCTCGCAGCCTGCACCGGACCGCGCCGCGTCGACACTTCCCCGCCGACGGTGACCTATTCCTATCAGTACCAGTCGCAGCTCAACGACATCCAGCGCCGCGCC
This sequence comes from Thermohalobaculum sp., assembly GCF_058622915.1. Classification (NCBI taxonomy): domain Bacteria; kingdom Pseudomonadati; phylum Pseudomonadota; class Alphaproteobacteria; order Rhodobacterales; family Paracoccaceae; genus Thermohalobaculum; species Thermohalobaculum sp. The sequence continues at coordinate 23,694 of NZ_JBZSYN010000028.1, forward strand.
GATACCGCATGCCACGACCAGTACGGCCTGGGGGCCGTCCCGGTGGACCATCGCAGGACCTCCGGCGGCTACGAGGTCGTCTTTGCCTGCCAGTGACGCCGCGGGCATCGTGCCGTGGCCGCGCGGGGCGCAGCGATGTGCGGAATAAACCGGCCTTGGGGCCGGTCACTGGGGTCATGGACCGTCAGAGTCGGATGAGGGACGTCACGCCGTGCCGGGCTGGCCCGGGCACGGAACCGCGGCCGGATGCCACCCACCGAGGCCGGCATCCGGTCGATATCCATGTCGGCCGGCGGCTGCGCCAGCGTCGCTGGGCCCTGGGCGTGACGCTCGAGGAGGTTGCCTCCCGGCTCGGCGTCAAGCCGCAGCAGGTGCAGAAATACGAAACCGGCCGCAACCGCATGAGCGCCAGCCGCCTGTGGGCGATGGCACAGGCGGTCGATGTGCCGGTTTCCTATTTCTTCGAGGGCCTCGACGGCGAGGCGGAGCATGTGGGGCCCGCCCGCGGCGACCTGCTGGTCGATCGCGAGGCGATGGATCTCGTGCGTGCCTATTACGCCCTGCCCGCCGAGCCGCGCCGGCGCCTGCTGGCACTGGCGCTGTCGCTCGGCGACGCGGCCTGAGCGGCGCTCGCCCTTCCGGCCTTCGCGATCGCTCCCGTTCCGCCCCCGGGCCGTGCCGGGTCAGGGCGCCCGCGGCGTGGGGATGTGGACCTCGGACGCGAGGGCGCGCAGCGCCGCCTGCACCCGCCGGCGCTGGGCCAGCAGGTGGTTGTACTGGGCGTCGCAGCCGGCGATCGGGGTCGGGTAGGCGTGGATCTCGGCATCGAGCGCGGCGCGGGCGGCCTCGAGATGGTGCCGCGCGGTCTCGACCGAGGGCTCGTGATCCGGCGGCGCCCCGACGGGCATCCCAACGTTTGCCATCTGAACGTTTGCCATCCGCGCCCTCCCTTGCCAGAAGGAACGCGAGGATAGCGCCGCCCCGGGCCGGCGGCAATCGCGTCCCGGAGGCGCATGGTGACGGAGACGTTCGACTACGTGATCGTCGGCGCGGGCTCGGCGGGCTGCGTGCTGGCCAACCGGCTGAGCGAGGATGCCGGTGTAAGCGTCGCGGTGCTCGAGGCCGGCCCGCGCGACCGGCACCCTTTCATCCACCTGCCCGCGGGCTTCATCAGGACCTTCCGCAACCCGCGCATCAACTGGTGCTACGCGATGGAGCCCTCGGAGTGGACCGGCGGGCGGCGCGTCTTCGCGCCGCGCGGCAAGACGCTGGGCGGCTCGAGCTCGATCAACGGCCACATCTTCAGCCGCGGCCAGCGCATGGACTATGACGGCTGGGCCCAGCGCGGCAACCGCGGCTGGGGCTATGCCGACGTGCTGCCCTACTTCAAGCGGCTGGAGCGGCGCATCGGCGCCGCCGACCCGACCTATCGCGGCACCGAGGGACCGGTCACGGTGACCGACATCGACTGGCGCCATCCGCTGTGCGATGCCTTCATCGAGGGCGCGGTCGAGCATGGCATCCCGCTGAACCCGGATTACAACGGCGCCGAGCAGGCGGGGGTCAACTACGCCCAGCGCACCATCCACCGCGGCCGGCGCGTGAGCGCCGCCACGGCCTATCTGCACCCTGCCATGAAGCGGCCGAACCTGCGCGTGGTGACCGGGGCGCACGCCACCGGCCTGGTGCTCGAGGGCAGGCGCGCGGTCGGCGTGCGCTATCGCAGGGGCGGGCGCGGCGGCGCAGCGGTGGAAGTGCGGGCGCGGCGCGAGGTGATCCTGGCGGGCGGGAGCTACAACTCGCCGCAGCTCCTGCAGCTCTCGGGGATCGGGCCGGGCGAGCTCCTGGCCGATCTGGGCATCGAGCCGCGCCATGCGCTCGCCGGCGTGGGCGGGAACCTGGCCGACCACTACGCGCCGCGATTCATCGCACGGGTCAGGGGAATCCAGACCATCAATGAGCGCGTGCGCGGCTGGCGGCTGGCCCGCGAGGTGGCGCAGTGGGCGCTGACGCGCCGGGGCATCCTTGCGTTGTCGCCAACCCTGGTCTACTGCTTCTGGCGCTCGGACCCCTCGGTGGAGACCCCCGACCTGCAGATGACGTTCACGCCCGCGAGCTACAAGGAGGGCGTGCAGGGCGAGCTGGAGGAGTGGCCCGGCATGACCGTGGCGCCCTGGCAGCAGCGCCCGGAGAGCCGCGGCTGGGTGCGGGCGCGCTCGGCCGACCCGTTCGAGCCGCCGTTGATCCAGTCGAACTACCTGGCCGAGCCCCAGGATCGCCGCGTGCTGCTGGCGGGCATGCGCCTGGCGCGCACGCTGCTGACCTCGCGCCCGCTCAGGCCCTATTTCGAGCGCGAGGACTTCCCCGGACCCCAGGCGCAGAGCGACGACGAGCTCCTGGAGGCGGCGAAGGCGCGCGGCACCACGACCTTCCACCCGATGGGAACCTGCAGGATGGGCCCGGCCACCGACCCGGGCGCGGTGGTCGACGACGCGCTGCGCGTGCAAGGGATGGACGGCCTCAGGGTGGTCGACGCCTCGGTGATGCCGGCGATGATCTCGGCCAATCTGAACGCGGCGACGCTGATGATCGCGGAGAAGGCCGCCGACATGATCCGCGGCCGCGCCGCGCCCGAGCCGGTGATGCTGGCCGAGGCCCGCCGCTAGGCGGCCCCCGGGCGCGATGCGTCAGTCGAGCGTGATCGTGACGCGGCGGTTCTGCCGGCCCTTCTTCTCGATCTTGCCCAGCGTGATGCGGCCGATCTCGGCGGTCGAGCGCACATGCGTGCCGCCGCAGGGTTGGAGATCCACCGTCGCCTCCGGCGTGCCGATGCGGATCAGGCGCACCCGCCCCTGCCCCACCGGCGGCTTCACCGACATGGTCTTGACCAGCCCGGGCTTGGCGGCAAGCTCGTCGTCGCTGATCCATTCCGAGCTCACCGCATGGCCGCCCGCGGCGAGTGCGTTGAGCTTGTGCTCCAGCGCCTCCCTGTCCTCGGGCGGCTCGGGCATGTCGAAGTCGAGCCGGCCCTTGGCCGCGCTGATCGAGCCGCCCGTCACCGGCAGCGGGATGACCACCGAGAGCAGGTGCAGCGCCGTGTGCACGCGCATGTGGCTGAAGCGGGTCTCCCAATCGAGGCGCGCGGTCACGGCCGCCCCGACCGGCGGCAGCGCGGCGCCTTCGGCGGGGACATGGACGATCTCGCCCGCGCGCTCGCCCTTGACCGTGGTGGCGATCGGCGTCTCGCCGCCCGCCCACGCCAGCGTGCCGCGGTCGCCCGGCTGGCCGCCCCCGGTGGGATAGAACACGGTGCGGTCGAGCACGATGCCGCCGCGCTCGTTGATCGCGCTCACCGTGGCGGCGCACTCGGCGAGATAGGCATCGTCGCGGAACATGGGCTCGGTCATGGAGGGCTCCCGGGTCTGGCGGTTCAGCTGTCGCCGTCGGTGTCGAAGCCCGCGGGCGGCTGCGGCCGGCGCCGGCGGGGCGAGGTCTCGGAGAGGTTGCTCTCGTGCTCGGAGGGCCTGGGCGCGGCCTCGCCCTCCAGGGCGCGGCGGATCGCCCCGGCCACCTCCTCGGTGTTCTTGAGGTGCATGTCGCGCTGCGGATAGGGGATCTCGATGCCGGCCTCGGCGAAGCGCCGGGCGATCTCGAAGTTCATGTCGGACCTGACATTGAGGATCCAGTTGACGTCGCGCAGGATGCCGCGGATCTCGAACTCCAGCCCGTCGGCGCCGAAATTGCGGAACAGCACATAGGGCGGCGGGCGGCGCAGCAGCATCGCGTGCCCCTTGGCGACCTCGAGCAGGATGCGCTCGACCTGCTTGGGATCGCTCTTGTAGGACACCGAGACCGGCACGATCAGCCGGCCGTGCAGATTGGTGTGGGTCCAGTTGGTGACCGTGTTCGAGATCAGCTCGGAGTTGGGCACGATCAGCGAGGCGCGGTCGAAGGTCTCGATCTCGGTCGAGCGCACGTTGATCTGCTTGACGTAGCCCATACCGGAGGAAAGCTCGACCCAGTCGCCCGCCTTGATCGGCCGCTCGAGCAGCAGGATCAGGCCGGAGACGAAGTTGTTGACGATGTTCTGCAGCCCGAAGCCGATGCCCACCGAGAGCGCCCCGGCGACCAGCGCCAGGTTCGACAGGTCGAGCCCGGTCGCCGAGATGGCGACCAGCGCCGAGAGGAAGATGCCGACATAGTACACCCCGGCGCTGATCGCGGCCTTGCCGCCGGCGTCGAGCCCGGTCACCGGCAGCACCGAGCGGCGCAGCACGCCCTGCAGGATGCGCGTCAGCACGTAGCCGACCGAGAACACCAGCAGGAAGAGCAGGAAATCGAGCGGCGAGACGGTGACCTTGCCGACCGTGAACCCTGCCGAGATCGCCCGCCAGGCGTTCGACAGATCGGTCAGGTCCGCGCCCCAGATCAGGGCGAGCACCGGCAGCGCGGCGCAGATCAGGAAGAAGCCGAGGAACACCGGGATCAGCCGGATTCGGCTGGGCGTGCCGGCCATCTGGGTCTCGACCGGGCGCACCAGGCCGTCGACGGCGTCCTGCACCGCATAGAACAACAGCACACACAGCCCGATCACCGCACCCGAGAACACCATCGGGTAGAACAGGAAGCGCGAGGCCGCGTAGTAGCCGATCAGCGCCAACAGCGGCGCGAGCACGGCGATGGCGCGCGCGAGGAAGCGCAGCGTGGCGACGATCAGGGGACCGATGGCGATATCGTGGCTCTGCTCGGAAGCGCGCTCGTCGTCGTCCTCGGCGGTGGTCTCGGCCCCCAGGCCGGCCCCCAGGCCGGCCCCCGGGGCGGCCCCCGGGGCGGCCCCGGCCTCGGGCTTCTCCGGCTCGTGGAGGTGCAGGGCGAAGCCCCACACGACGATGGCGCCGGGCACGAGCAGGGCGACGTTGAGCAGCGTCAGCGCCTCGATGGAAAGCCCCAGCGTTACGCCCTGCACCACCATGAGCCGGTCGAGGCCGACGACGGCGGCAAGCCCGATCAGCCAGTTGTGCGCGGCGGCGGCCTCGTCCTCGGACAGCTGCGACAGCCTGAGCGCCGGGGCCTGCGGCGAGTAGAACGCGCCGCCCAGCCCGTAGGCGCCGATCATCACCAGCGCGGTCCAGGCCAGACCGCGCAGCAGCATCTTGCCGTGCGGCCCAAGGAAGCCACTGTTCCAGGCGGCGAAGAAAATGATGGAGACCGCGAGCACCGGCATCAGCAGCCGCACCAGCGTGGTGCTGATGCCGGCGATGACCCGGCGCCGCTCCGGCGACTCCGGGCCGACCGGCCGCACCAGCCGGCGCAACAGCGCCAGCCGGGCGCCGCGCAGCAGAAGAACCGTCACAATTACCAGGAGCGTCTCGAGCGACACGCGCACGATCGTCGGGGTGTCCATGCGGGCCTCGGCGACGCGCTTGCTGGTCTCGCCGGCGATGCTGGCGGCGACCGCGCTGAGCGAGGCGAAAGCGCGGGTTGCGACCCCTGGCTCGAGCGGGCTGGGGCCCCGCGTCAGCAACTGGCGGGTGAACAGGTTGCGGCGCAGATCGGCGAGCTGGGAGAGCAGCGCCGAGGCGCGCGCATCGGCCTGGCCGAGCAGCTTGAGCCGGGCCTCGAGATCGGAGATCTGCTTGTCGAGGCTGCGCCGCTGCTTGGCGACCTCGGGGGTTTCCTGCGCGGGGGGCTGGGGTTTGGGACCCAGTGCCTCCTGCTGCTTCTTGAGCGGCTGCAGCTCGGCCTTGACCGCGTCGACGAGCCCGGGGATGGCGGCGCGCTGGGCCTCGAGCGTGGCGCGCATGGCGTCGATCTCGTCCGCCCTGACATTGCCCTTCTCGAGGCGCGCCTGGATCCGCTTGGCCTCCTTGTCCCAGCGGTCCAGTTTGGCGGCGGCGGATTCCGACTGGTTTCCGGCGGGCTGCGCCAGCGACGGCCCGGCAATGCCCGCAAGGAGCGCACCGACCAGCAGGAGGATCGAGACCAGGCGCATCCCCATTCCCCAACCAAGGCGGCGGGCCATGCCGGCTGCTCCGGCGCTAGTCCGGCTCGAACACGGTCGGCGGCGGCTCGACCGCGCCCTCCTCGAGCCAGGCCGGCGTGGGCAGGTCCTTGCTCTTCAGGAAGGCGGGGTTGAAGATTTTCGACTGATAGCGGCTGCCATAGTCGCACAGCACGGTGACGATGGTGTGCCCCGGCCCCAGGTCGCGCGCCAGCCGGATGGCGCCGGCGACATTGATGCCGGTGGAAAGCCCCATGCACAGCCCCTCGTGCTGGACCAGATCGAAGACCACCGGCAGGCCCTCCGAGTCGGGGATCTGGTAGGGGAAGTCCACCTCCAGACCCTCGAGATTGGCGGTGATGCGGCCCTGGCCGATGCCCTCGGAGATCGAGTTGCCCTCGGCCTTCAGCTCGCCATGGGCGTACCAGTTGTAGAGCGCGGCGCCCATCGGGTCGGCCAGCCCGATCTTGATGTCGGGGTTGCGCGAGCGCAGATAGCTGGCGCAGCCGGCCAGCGTGCCGCCGGTGCCCACGGCGCAGACGAAGCCGTCGATGCGGCCGCCGAGCTGCTCCCACATCTCCGGCCCGGTCGACTCGATATGCGCCTGCCGGTTGGCGACGTTGTCGAACTGGTTGGCCCAGATGGCGCCGTGGGGGGCGCTCTGGGCGAGCCTCTCGGCCAGCCGGCCGGAGTACTTCACGTAGTTGTTCGGCTTCCTGTAGGGAACGGCCGGGACCTCGACCAGCTGCGCCCCGGCCAGGCGCAGCATGTCCTTCTTCTCCTGGCTCTGGGTCTCGGGGATGACGATCACGGTCCTGAAGCCCATGGCCGCCCCGACCACCGCGAGCCCGATGCCGGTGTTGCCGGCCGTGCCCTCGACGATGGTGCCGCCGGGGCCGAGTCGGCCGCGCTTGACCGCGTCGCGGATGATCCACAACGCGGCGCGGTCCTTGACCGACTGGCCGGGGTTCATGAACTCGGCCTTGCCGTAGATGTCGCAGCCGGTGATCTCGGACGCCTTGCGCAGCCGGATCAGCGGCGTCTTGCCGACCGCCTCGGGCACATCCTTGTAGACGCGCATGGCACATCGTCCCTTGCTGGGGCCTCGGGAGCCCTAGTCCTAGTGCGCGCCGGGGAGCGCCTCAACCCCATTCGTCCCGCAGCCGCGGCCGGTGCGCCGCGAGCCAGAGCAGCGAGATCGTGGCCGGGCCGGTGTTGATCGCGCCCTCGGCCAGCGCGGCCAGCGCCTCCTCGAAGGGCAGGACGAAGGCGCGGATGTCCTCGTGCTCGTGGTCGAGGCCGTGCAGCCCCCCCGCCTGCGCCAGCGCGGCCTCGCCGACGAAGGCGGTGAGATGCTCGCAGTCGAGGCCGGGCGAGGCGTAGTAGCCGCCGATCTCGGCGAGGCGGCCGAGCTCGAGGCCGGCCTCCTCGCGCGCCTCGCGCCGGGCTGTCTGGGCAGCGGGCTCGGATCGGCCGATGCGGCCGGCCACCACCTCGATGCACCAGGGGTTGCGGTCGCCGCGGGCATAGGGCGCGGGGCGGAACTGCTCGATCAGCAGCACCCGGTCGTGCCGCGCGTCATAGGGCAGCACGGTCACGGCATCGCCGTAGGCGACCACGGTGCGCTGCAGCGGCGCCGACCAGCCGCCGGCGAATCGGCGGTGCCGCAGGGTCAGCTCCTCGACCGCCACATAGCCGCTGTAGGGGACGGCGCGGGCGAGGGTCTCGACGTCGCCGTCGCCGCGCGCGGAGCGAATCCGGCCCAGCAGCGGCGCGGCGGCGCGGGCCCGCACGCGCTGCTCGGCGCGGTTGCGGATCGCGGGCCAGATGGCGTCGACCTCGGCGGGCGAGCGGCGCCCGTACTGCGCCATGTACGCGCGCGTCGCCTCGAGCGCGGTGGCGCGGCGGTCCCGGCACCACGCGGCGAAATCCCATGGCTCGCCGGACACCGTCGGCTTGTCCGTGCCCCGGAAGCAAACCGCCTCGACCGCGCCCCGCTGCGTCGTCACGGTGATCGGGGCGAGGGCATATTCCGCCTCCTCGAAGAAGCGGATTCGGGCGAGGTCGGCCTCGCCGGCGCCCTCCAGCAGCACGCCCTCGGTCCGCTGCCCGGGGACGGGCACCAGCACGGGATAGTCCTCGTCGGCGATGCGCCGCGCGGCGTGGCCTTCGGCCGTCGCCGGTTCGAGCCGGGACGGCGGGACGTCGTGGCCGAGCACCAGCGCGAGCAACTCCGGGTCGCGCAGCGTGCCGTAGAAGAAGATCGGTCGCACCGCTCGTGCCTCCTCCCTCTGAGCTTTCGGGGAGGCGTTCATTGCATCTTCGGTGCGGGTTCTCAACCGGCGGGCGGCCGCTCCGTGACCGGCGATCAGGCGGTCTCCGCGGCCTCCTCCTCACCCCCGCGCAAGCGGCGCAGGCGCACGAGGATCCAGTGCAGGATCTCGGTCGCCAGAGACGCGGCGACGGTGGCGCCGAGCAGCATGCCGATGAGCCGAAGATCGACCCACCCCTTCGCGAGCGGCTTGATCTCGGAGCCGAGGATGCGCATGAAGTCCTTGAAATTGGCGATGAGGCCGTGGGACAGGTGGTTGCCCATCCGCATGGTCAGGTAGACCAGCCAGGTCAGCGCCACGGTCAGGATCACGGTCCACAGCCCGTTGGCCGCGGCGACGATCAGGCCCCAGCCCTGGCGCTTGGCCAGCGCCACGAAGCCGACCACCGCGGCGGCGGCAGGCGCGATATAGGTCATCTGGGGCACGAGATGGATCAGCTGCGCCGCGACCGGCCGGCTCAGCGTCCAGTTCGCGGCCCAGGCAACCGCGACCGCGCAAACCAGCCGGAAGGCCAGCATCGCCCCGCGCTGCTTGGGCCGGTTTTGCTTCAGATCGGGTACCACACTCGCCATGACGGCTCACCCATCGAATGAATTTCCACCGCTAGAACTTTGCCAGAACAAGGGCAAACAGCGCAAGGGGTTTTCCGGGCCGGCCGCGTGCCTTCGCCGCTAGGAGCGGAAATCGTGCCACACCTGCAGGGCGCGGGCGCGGCCTTCGGCGAGGCCGATGAGAGGGTGCGCCGTGGGCTCCGCAGAGCAGAGGCCCCAGGCGTGCGGCACGGCCTCGAAGAATTCCAGCGCCTCAGGGCCGCAACCGGCCTGGCCCGGCCCGCGGTCCCCGGCCAGGAAGCGGGCGCGGTAGCGGCCCTCGGGGTCGAAGCGGCCTGCCTGTGTCTCGGGGTTGAAGACGCGGAAGTAGGGCGCGGCGTCGGGGCCCGAGCCCGCCACCCATTGCCAGCCCAGCGCGTTCGCCGCCGGGTCCCAGTCGATCAGGCAGTCGCGGAACCACTCCGCGCCCACCTTCCAGTGCGTCAGCAGGTGCTTGGTGAGGAAGCTCGCCACCAGCATGCGCGCGCGGTTGTGCATGGTGCCGGTGGCGTAGAGCTGGCGCATCGCCGCGTCGACGACCGCAACCCCGGTCCTGCCGCGGCGCCACAGCTCCACGTCTTCGTTGTCGCCGCGCCAGGGGAAATGGTCCCAGTCGGCGCGCCAGTTCTGGCTCTCGAGATGGGGGGCGTAATGCATCAGGTGCCAGGCGAACTCGCGCCAGCCGAGCTGGCGCAGGAACGCCTCCGCACCCCGCCCGGCGCCGGGATTCCGCTCCGCCGCGGCCAGCGCCGCGTGCCAGATCCGGCGGGGCGAGATCTCGCCATAGGCCAGGTTCTCGGACAGACCCGATGTGGCGGCGCGGTCGAGCCGGTCGCGATCCGTGGCGTAGCCCGCGATGCGCTGCGCCACGAAGGCGCCGAGCCGCCCCTCCGCGGCCGCCTCGCCGACGATCGCGTGCCGCGCCAGGACGGCTGCGCCGCGGCGCACGCCCCGGCCCAGGCGCCAGTCGGCGAGCCGGTCGCTGGCGGGCCAGATCTCGGGCGGGGCGAGGTCGCGCGGCGCGGCCACCGGCTCGGGCACCGCCCGGTCCCGGATGGCGCGCCAGAACGGCGTGAACACGCGGTAGGGCCCGCCATGGGCCGTCTCGACCTGCCAGGGCTCGTTGAGGAGGAAGGCGTTGACGGTCTCGACCTCGATGCCCCGGCGGCCGAGCGCCGAGGCCACCGCGCGGTCGCGCGCGGCACTGGCGGGCCGGTAGAGCCGCGACCACACGACGCGGCGGGCGCCGGTCTCGGCGGCGAGGCGGGCCAGCGCGTCGGCAGCCTCGCCCCGGCGCAGGATCAGGCGGCTGCCGCCTGCGGCGAGGTCGCGCGACAGCGCGGCGAGGCTCTCGCCCAGCCGCCACAGGGGCGCCGCGCCCCAGCCCTCGCCGATCAGGGGATCGAGCACGAACACGGGGATGACCGGGCCGCCCGCGGCAAGCGCGGCATGCCAGCCCGGGTGGTCCGACAGGCGCAGGTCGCGGCGCAGCCAAAGCAGGGTGGGCGGGGCGCGTTCGGTCATGCCGGGCTCCGTTGCTCCCGCGGCGCGGGCGACCATACGCATACGCACCGAGGGCCGGAGCAGATCACCGTGACTTTGGCGGCACCGCAAATTGGCGCAGCGGCGCGCCTGGCCCATAAGACCGGCCGGACACGACGGCGCTTGCCGCGAGGCGCCGTTTCCCCCATATGAGCGCGATCCGCCGCGCGCGGGCACCCCTGGCAGGACCGAGAGATGGATATTCGCAACATCGCGATCATCGCCCATGTGGACCACGGCAAGACCACGCTGGTGGACCAGCTGCTGCGCCAGTCGGGGGCGTTTCGCGAGGGCCAGGTGGTCGCCGAGTGCGCCATGGATTCCAACGCGCTCGAGCGCGAGCGCGGCATCACCATCCTGGCCAAGTGCACCTCGGTCGAATGGGGCGCGGCGCGCATCAACATCGTGGACACGCCCGGCCATGCCGACTTCGGCGGCGAGGTGGAGCGCATCCTATCCATGGTCGACGGTGTCGTGCTGCTGGTCGACGCGGCCGAGGGCCCGATGCCGCAGACCAAGTTCGTCACCGCCAAGGCGCTGGCGCTGGGGCTGAAGCCGATCGTCGTGCTGAACAAGGCGGACAAGGCCGAGGCCGAGCCCCACCGGGCGCTGGACGAGGTGTTCGACATGTTCGCGGCGCTGGATGCCTCGGACGCGCAGCTCGACTTCCCCACCCTGTACGCCTCGGGCCGCGCCGGCTGGGCGGTGCGCGAGCCGGACCACCCGCGCGGGGGGCTCGGGCCGCTGTTCGAGCTGATCCTGGCCCATGTCCCCGCGCCGCGTCAGGCGGCCAACGCGGGCAAGCCCTTCCGCATGCTGGCCACGACGCTGGAGGCCGACCCCTATCTCGGCCGCCTGCTCACCGGCCGCATCGAGGCGGGCACGGTGCGGCCGGGCATGGCGCTGAGGGCGCTGGCGCGCGACGGGCGCGAGATCGAGCGCTTCCGCGTCTCCAAGGTGCTGGCCTTCCGCGGCCTGGCGCGCCAGCCGGTGGCCGAGGCCCTGGCCGGCGACATCGTGGCGCTGGCCGGCATGGGCCGTGCCACGGTGGCCGACACGCTGGCCGACCCCGGCGTCGACATCCCGTTGCCCGCCCAGCCGATCGACCCGCCGACCATCTCGATCACCATCGGCATCAACGACAGCCCGCTGGCGGGCCGGGACGGCGCGAAGGTGCAGTCCCGGGTGATCCGCGAGCGGCTGATGCGCGAGGCGGAGTCGAATGTCGCCATCCACGTGCGTGACACCGCCGAGGGCGACGCGGTCGAGGTCTCGGGCCGGGGCGAGCTGCAGATGGGCGTGCTGATCGAGAACATGCGCCGCGAGGGCTTCGAGCTCTCGGTCTCGCGCCCGCGCGTGATCACCCGCGAGGAGTCCGGCCGGCGGCTCGAGCCGATCGAGGAGGTCACCGTCGACGTGGACGAGGAGCATGCCGGCGTCGTGGTCGACAAGCTGAGCCAGCGCCGCGCCGAGATCGCCGCCATGCAGCCCTCGGGCCAGGGCAAGACGCGCATCGTCGCGCATGTGCCCAGCCGCGGGCTGATCGGCTATCACGGCGAGTTCCTCACGGATACGCGCGGCACCGGCGTGCTCAACCGGCTGTTCCACGGCTGGGCGCCCTGGCGCGGCCCGATGCCGGGACGGCGCAACGGGGTGCTGGTCTCCACCGAGCACGGCGACAGCGTGGCCTATGCGCTGTGGAACCTGGAGGAGCGCGGGCGGCTGTTCATCGGCCCCGGCGAGCGGGTCTACCAGGGCATGATCATCGGCGAGCACAGCCGCGACAACGACCTCGAGGTCAATCCGCTCAAGGGCAAGAAGCTGACCAATATCCGCGCCGCGGGCAAGGACGACGCGGTGCTGCTGACGCCGCCGGCGCGGCTCGCGCTCGAGGCGGCGATCGCCTATATCGACGACGACGAGCTGGTCGAGGTGACGCCGCGGGAGATCCGGCTGAGGAAGCGCCTGCTCGACCCTCACGACCGGCGGCGCGAGGCCCGCCGCGAGCAGGCCTGAGCGGCCGGTTTTCCGCGAATCAGGTGATTCGGTTTCATTAGAAAATGAAATGCCGCTTTAGCGCTTCACGCTAACCTTCTTTGTTTCCACGATTTTGCAAATCGGCCACTCTGAGGCGAGTGCGCGCCCTCCACTCGCCCTTTTTGTTGCATTCACGCAACATTTGGCGAGTGCCGAAGGGAAAAATTAACCATAGCGGGAAAAATCTGCCCTGCCGCAGCACCACCATGACGTACTCTCGGCCCCGCCTTGGGAGAGGCACATGTGAGGGTGGGTGACCTGGAACGGGGACAAATACAAATGAGGCATCCAGTAGACGTACATGTCGGGCAGCGGGTTCGCCAGCGCAGGTGGATGATTGGCATGACCCAGCAGCAGCTTGCGGAACGTGTGGGTATCAAGTTCCAGCAGATCCAGAAATACGAGACCGGGACCAACCGGGTCAGCTCCAGCCGGCTGTGGGACATCGCGGCGGTGCTCGAGGTGCCGGTGGCCTTCTTCTTCGAGGGGCTCGAGGGTCAGGTCAGCGACACGGGCGAGGCCCGTGGCGACATCCTGACCGACAAGGAGGCGCTCGACCTGGTGCGCGCCTATTACTCGATCCCGGAAGCACAGCGCCGGCGGCTGTTCGACCTGGCGCGCGTCCTCAGCGACGCGGCCTGAGCCGCACCTGACATTCCCGGCTTAGCAAGACTGAGACGGGCTCCGGCTGCCGGAGCCCGTTCGATTCCGGGCAAGTCGATTCCGGGCAAGTCGATTCCGGGCAAGTCGGTTCCGGGCAAGTCGGTTCCGGGCAAGTCGGTTCCGGGCAAATCGGTTCCGGGCGGCCGCCAAACCCGGCCCGGATGCCCGCGAATCAGTTTCGCACAGAGACGGAAAGCAACGCTTGGCGCGGGAGTCGATTGCGGTTGCCGCCAGTCCAGGTTGTTGAATCGTTTCAGACAAAAACGAATCTCACCATTTTTTCAACTTATGGTCGAGTCGACTTGGCGCGACTAGCGCACATGCGTATCTTGGTAAATATAACTATAACCATGTCACAGATTCACCAAGATTCAATCGGCAATCTACCTCGTTGGGGACGACTTCAAGGAGGGAGAGAGTCGATGCCAAAGGCGGTTGACGTGCATGTGGGCCAGAGAATCCGGCAACGGCGCTGGATGCTCGGCATCACCCAGCAGCAGCTCGCGGACCAGGTGGGCATAAAGTTCCAGCAGATCCAGAAATACGAGACGGGGGCGAACCGGGTCAGCTCGAGCCGCCTGTGGGACATCGCGGCTGCGCTCGAGGTGCCGGTGGCGTTCTTCTTCGAGGGTCTCGCGGGCCAGGTGCCGGATTCGGACGAGGCGCGCAGCGACATCCTGACCGACAAGGAGGCGCTTGACCTGGTGCGGACCTATTACGCCATTCCCGAGACGCAGCGCCGGCGGCTGTTCGACTTGGCGCGCGTGCTCAGCGACGCAGCCTGAGCGGGCCCGGCGGGGGGGTTGGGGGGCCCGGGCTCCGGCGACGGGGCCCGGGCAGCCGTTTCCAAGGGGTGATCGGTGCCCGATGAAACCGGGCGTTGTGGTGCCGGGCTGCCGTTACCGAATTTCAAGAATTGCCGGGTAAGCATCGCGCGCGCCACAGAAATACCCGATTCCCCGCCAATTCTTCTGCGCTGGTGGAGTTGCGTATCAGCAGTAGGGGGTGGGATGCCGCATCCGGTAGACGTTCATGTCGGACAGCGCGTGCGCCAGCGGCGGTGGATGCTGGGACTGACCCAGCAGCAGCTCGGCGAGCAGGTCGGCATTCGCTTCCAGCAGATCCAGAAATACGAGACCGGCGAGAACCGCATGAGCGCCAGCCGGCTGTTCGACATCGCCTGCGTCCTGCGCGTGCCCGTGGCGTTCTTCTACGAGGGCCTGGCCAGCGGCGCCTCCGCGGACGCCCAGGCGGCCAAGGAAATCCTGGCCGACCGCGAGGCGATCGAGCTGGTGCGCACCTTCTCCGCCATGCCCGAGCAGCAGCGGCAAAACCTGTTCGAGCTCGCCCGCACGCTCGGCGCCAAGGTCGGCTGAGGCCCGCCGCCCGGGACCGTTGACGCCGCCCCGCGCGACGGGCAGAAGGGGCCGGTTGCGCCCCTGCCCCGGATCCCATGCTCAGCGACACAGACCTCGCCGACCTCGCCGACCTGGCCTGCCGTCTGGCAGACGCCGGCGGCGGCGCCTGCCTGCCCTATTTCCGCCAGCGCGGCCTGGACACCGACGACAAGGGGGCGGACGGGGCCTTCGACCCGGTCACCGCGGCGGACCGCGCCGCCGAGGCGGCAATTCGCGCCATCCTCGCCACCGAGCGCCCCGCCGACGGCATCCTCGGCGAGGAGGAGGCGCCACGGGCCGGCAGCTCGGGCCTGACCTGGGTGATCGACCCGATCGACGGCACCCGCGCCTTCATCTCGGGCCTGCCGACCTGGGGGGTGCTGATCGGGCTCGACGACGGCGAGGCGGTGCGGGTCGGCGTGATCGACCAGCCGCATATCGGCGAGCGTTTCGTCGGCATCAACGCGCGCCACGCCCCGCGCGCCTGGCTGAGCTTGCGGGGCGAGAGCCAGCCGCTGCGCGTGCGCCGCTGCCCGGGCCTGGCCGGCGCGACGCTCTACAGCACCAGCCCGCAGATGTTCTCGCCCGCCGAATGGGAGGGCTTTCGCCAGGTCGAGGCGCGCGTGCGCCTGGCCCGCTACGGCGTCGACTGCTATGCCTATGCGCTGCTGGCGCTGGGCCATGTGGACCTGGTGAACGAGGCCGGGCTGAAGGCCTTCGACATCGCCGGGCCCAAGGCGGTGGTCGAGGCGGCGGGGGGCATCGTCACCGACTGGCAGGGCGGCGACTGCCGCCGCGGCGGGCAGGTGATCGCGGCGGGCGACCCGGCGGTGCACGCCGCGGCCCTCGACATCCTGCGCGCGCACGCGGCGTGAGCCGCTAGAGACCCTGCTGCGCCAGAAAGCGGTCGATCGCCGCCCAGACCCGGGCGCGCGCCGGCTCGGCCGAGAGCAGGAGCTCGTGGCGGGCGCCGGCGATCTCCTCAAGCGAGATCTCCAGCCGCCTGGCCCCGGCGCGCACCGCGGCCGGCTCGACGACGTTCTCCTCGCTGCCGAGCAGGCAAAGCCCGGGGATCTCGAGTGGCCCCTGCCGGCGCAGCCAGCGAAGCTCGGCCCGGGCCGCCGAGAGCCAGCCCAGGGTCGGCATCCCCATGCGCAGCATCGGCTCGCGGCGCAGCGCCTCGACCATCCACGCGAATGCCGCCCGGTCGCCGGTCAGCAGATTGCCCTCGAAACCGCTGAACACGTAAGGCGTGGCGGCGCCCGGCAGCGGCGGCCAGCAGGCGCCGGCGCCAAGCGCCGGGGCGAGCGGCAGCATCAGACTCGCGAGCGCCCGCTGGAATGGAGTCATCACGATCGCGAACATCGGCGCGCAGAGGATCATGGCCTTGGGCGCCGCCCTGCCCCGCAGCACCGCGCCAAGTGCGATGGCGGCCCCCATCGAGTGCGCCAGCACCAGCCGCGGGCCGGCGAGCCCGGCGACCTCGCCGTGCCGCATCAGGGCGGCCAGGTCGCGATGATAGTCGGTGAAGCGGCCGACATGGCCCTTCAGCGGGTTGGCGATGAGCCGGTCCGAGCGCCCCTGCCCGCGCCAGTCGAGGCTGGCGACGGAGAAGCCGCGCGCGACCAGCTGCGCGGCGGCGACGCTGAACTTCTCGAGGAACTCGGTGCGTCCCTGGAGCACCAGCACATGGCCGCGCGGCACCGTCCCGGCCGCATCGGCGCACCACAACGCGCCGCGCAACGCCAGCCCGTCCTCGGCCTCGAGCGCGAGCGTCTCGTCCCAGGCGCGGCCGCCCGGCGGCAGGTCGAGGCAGCGCGCCACCCGCTCAGCCGAGCAGCTGACCCAGCTTGAGCGCGGTGCTGAAATCTCCCTCGACACGCATCTTGCCGGTCATGAAGGCGGTGGCGGGCGACAGCACGCCCTCGAAGACCTGGCGGAAGGTCTCCAGCGTCGCAGAAATGGTGACGTCGGGCAGGTCCGCCCCGGGGTCGGGTGCCGTGCTCACCTCGCGTCCGGCGACGCAGATCACGCCCTCGCCCTCGATCTCGAAATGCACGGCGCCGTCGAATGGCTCCCCGCCGAGGCGCGCCCGGAGCGTCGCGGCCGCCGCGTCGAGTGCCTTGCCCATGCGCCCTTCGCTCATCCCGCAATCCTCTCAGACCCTGCCTTGACGCTCTTTTCACATCCCCATGTCAAGCCTATGATCAGAAGATGTCCATTTTCCGCAAAATATCCATTGCCGGCGTGCTGCTCGGCGCCCTGTCGCCCGGCGCCTCGGTGGCGGCGCAGCCCGCCGCAGCGGCCGCGGAAAGCCCGGGCCAGGCGGCGCCGCAGCCAGGCCCCGCCGCGCTCCCCGCCTCGCCCGCCGAGGAAGCGGCGCAGCGCAAGGCGCGGCTCGATTCCCTGTTCGCCCGGCTGGCCAAGCCCGACAGCACCGACTGGCTGGACGTGCAGGACCAGATCTGGCGCATCTGGTCGCACAGCGGCTCGCCCTCCATGGACCTGCTGCTGCAAAGGGCGGACAAGGCGCTGCAGAATGGCGACTCCGATCTCGCCCTCAGCTTCCTCGACGATCTGGTGCGCCTCGACCCAGGGTTCGCCGAAGGCTGGAACAGGCGCGCGACGGTCTATTTCAGGCTGGGCGAGTACGGCCGCGCGGTGGCCGACATCGAGCGCACGCTGGCGCTGGAGCCGCGGCAATTCGGGGCACTGGCGGGGCTCGGCACGATCCTCGAGAGGCTCGGCGACAACAAGGGCGCCTACGCGGCCTACAAGGCGGCGCTGCGCATCGATCCGAACCTTCCCGGCGCCGCCGAGGCGGTCAAGCGGCTGGCACCCGACGTGGAGGGACGCCCGCTTTGAGCCGCTGCGCCGCGGCCGCCGGGGCGCCGGGGCCTTGCCCGGGACCGACCCGCGACCTTATCTGAAGTGCGAGACGTCCCCGACCGACCCCATGGCGGGACGCAGCAAAAGGTTCCCACCCCGTTGAGATATCTGCCCGACGAGACGCCGGAGCGCGGCACCATCACCGCGATCCTCGGCCCGACCAACACCGGCAAGACGCATTACGCGGTCGAGCGCATGCTGGCGCGCGGCAGCGGCGTCATCGGCCTGCCGCTGCGATTGCTGGCACGCGAGATCTATGACCGCATCTGCGCCGTGCGCAGCCCGCGAGAGGTCGCCCTGATCACCGGCGAGGAGAAGATCCAGCCGGCCCGCGCACGCTATTATGTGTGCACCGTCGAGGCCATGCCGCTGGGGATGGAGGCCGACTTCGTGGCGGTGGACGAGATTCAGCTCGCCGCAGACCCCGAGCGCGGCCACGTCTTCACCGACCGGCTGCTGCATGCGCGCGGACGCCGTGAGACGCTGTTCATGGGCTCGGACAACATGCGCGGGCGGATCGCGAGCCTGGTGCCGGGCGCGCGCTTCGACGGGCGCGAGCGCTTCTCGACCCTGAGCTATTCGGGGCCCGCCAAGATCTCGCGGCTCAAGCCGCGCACCGCCGTGGTCGCCTTCTCGGTCGACCAGGTCTATGCCATCGCCGAGCTGATCCGCCGCCAGCGCGGCGGTGCCGCGGTGGTGCTGGGCGCGCTCAGCCCGCGCACGCGCAATGCCCAGGTCGCGCTCTACCAGCAGGGCGACGTGGACTACATCGTGGCCACCGATGCCATCGGCATGGGGCTGAACATGGACATCGACCATGTCGCCTTCGCCGGGCTGGCCAAGTTCGACGGACGCCGCCACCGCCGGCTCGAGCCCAACGAGCTGGCGCAGATCGCCGGCCGCGCCGGGCGCTACACCCGCGACGGCACCTTCGGGGTGACCGGCGAGGCGCGGCTGATGGAGCCCGAAGCGGTGCAGGCGATCGAGAACCACCACTTCAAGCCGCTCGAGCGGCTGATGTGGCGCAACGCCGATCTCGACTACGTCACGGTGCCGGCGCTGATTCGCAGCCTCGAGGCCGCGCCCGACGCGCCGGGGCTGGTGCGCGCGCGCGAGGCGGAAGATCTCGCGGCCCTCAAACGTCTATGGCTGGACCCGGAGATCCGGGCGCTTGGCGACCGCGGCGATCGGGTGCGGCTGTTATGGGACGTGTGCCAGATTCCGGACTATCGCAAGACCGCCTCGGGCGACCACGCCACACTTTTGTCGCGGATTTTCCGTTTCCTGCTGGCCGATCGTGGCGTAATACCGGCGGATTGGATGGCGACGCAGGTGGAGCGGATCGATCGGGTGGACGGCGACATCGACGCGCTTTCGAAGCGCCTGGCGTATATCCGCACCTGGACCTACGTCGCCAACCGGGCCCGCTGGCTCGAGGATCCCGAGTGCTGGCGGGAGCGGACCCAAGAGGTCGAGGACCGGCTTTCCGAGGCGTTGCACGAGAGGCTGACACAGAGATTCGTCGACCGGCGCACCAGCGTGCTGATGCGCCGCCTGAAGCAGAAGGAACAGCTCGTGGCCGAAGTGAACGACAACGGCGAAGTGAGCGTCGAGGGCCATTTCGTCGGCCGGCTCGACGGCTTCCGCTTCACCGTGGACGAGAGCGCGCATCACGAGGAGGGGCGCATGCTGCGCTCGGCCGGCCTGACGGCGCTCAAGGCCGAGCTCGGTCGCCGCGCCGACCGGCTCTACGGCAGCCCCGACACCGAGATCGAGCTGACCGACCAGGGCGGCCTGATGTGGGGCACCGACGCGGTCGGACGGCTCGAGAAGGGCGACAGCCTTCTGGCGCCGAAGGTTCGGCCCTTCGTCGACGACCTCGCCGAGCCCGCGGTGGCCGAGAAGGTCGAACGGCGGCTCGGCCACTGGGTGCAGCGGCGCATCAACACGCAGTTCGAGCCGATCCTGCAAATGCGCGCCGACGAGACGATCACCGGCCTCGCCCGCGGTGTCGCCTTCCAGGTCGCCGAGGCCATGGGCGTGGTGCCGCGCCGCCAGGTCGCCGAGGACGTCAAGGCGCTGGGCCAGGAGGAGCGCGCGCAGCTGAGAAAGCACGGCGTGCGTTTCGGCCAGCACCACGTGTTCATGCCGGCGCTGCTCAAGCCGGCGCCGACCCGGCTGCGGCTGATCCTGTGGAGCCTGTGGGAGGGCTTTGAGGCGGTGCCCGACGTGCCGCCGCCGGGCCTGGTCACGATCCCCGCGGTCGAGGACGCGCCGAAGGGCTATTACGAGAAGGTGGGCTATCGGCTGTGCGGCCCGCGCGCGCTGCGCATCGACATGCTGGAGCGGCTCGCCGACCTGATCCGCCCGATGGACGCGCGGGCCGGGTTCGAGGCGACGCCCGACATGCTCTCGATCACCGGCTGCACGCTCGAGCAGTTCGCCGAGCTGATGAAGGGGCTCGGCTACGACGCCGAGCGCGGCGAGCGCCCGCGCCCCGCCCGATCCGCGACGGCGGGGAACGGCGCGCCGTCCGGGACACCCCCCGCGGAGGGGACGGAGGCCGCGCCCGGCGCCGCCCCCGCGGGCGCGGTGGAGATCGCGGCGGAGACCGCGGAGGAGACCATGGCGGCCGCCGCCGGCAGGGAGACGCAATCGGGCGCCACAGTCGAGGCCATGACCGCGGCCGCATCGCCCGCCGCGGCTGCGACCGGGGAGGACCAGCCCGAGCCGGGCGCCGAGGCCACCGAGGCCGCGCCCGAGGGCAGCGAGACGACCCCCACCACCGAGCCCAAGCCGGACCCAGAGACCGAGACCGGGACCGAGGTCTACTACGTGTTCCGCCAGCGCCGCGGACCTCCGAACCGGCGCCGGGCGGAGGGCGAGGACCAGGCCCCCCGCGGCGCACGCCGGGCGCGCGGCCCGGGCAAGGGTGCCAAGGGCAAAGGCGCGATGGTCAAGGGTCCGCGCGGCGGGCAGGGCGAGAGCCCCAAACCCAGCGCCAAGGCGGGCCGGCGGCGCCGCGAGGACAAGCCCATCGACCCCGACAGTCCCTTCGCCATCCTCAGGGAGCTGAAGGTCAAGTAGCGCCGCATGACGCAGGCCGCGCCCGAGACCGCAGACAAGCTGCGCGTGGACAAGTGGCTGTGGCACGCGCGCTTCTTCCGCACGCGCGGGCTGGCCGCCCAGCTCGCCGGGTCGGGCCGCCTGCGGATCAACGGCGCGCACGCGCTCAAGCCGGCGCAGACAGTGCGGCCGGGCGACGTGCTGACCTTCCCGCAGGGCCGCCGGATCCGGGTGGTGCGCATCCTCGCGCTGGGCGCGCGGCGCGGCCCCGCGCGCGAGGCGGCGGAGCTCTATGCCGAGCTCGCGCCGCCGGCTTCGGCCAGGGATGCAACCGGCGATGCAACCGGCGATGCAACCGGGGCTGTGACCGCCTCGCCGGTGCCCAGACGCGATCCGGGCAGCGGCCGGCCGACCAAGAAAGCGCGGCGAAAAATCGACGCTTTGCGCCGCGACCTCCCTTGAAGGCCGCGCCTCGCGCGCCTAATACCCCGGCAGACAGGCGCGGCGGGAAAGCCGCGCCGGCCGGTTCTGTTCCGGCGCCGTAGGATCCGATCCAGGAGACCCGACGATGACCTACGTGGTGACCGACAACTGCATCCGCTGCAAGTACATGGACTGCGTCGAGGTCTGCCCGGTTGACTGCTTCTACGAGGGCGAGAACATGCTCGTCATTCATCCCGACGAGTGCATCGACTGCGGCGTGTGCGAGCCGGAATGCCCGGCCGAGGCGATCAAGCCGGACACCGAGCCCAAGATGGAGGAATGGGTCACCTTCAACCTGAAATACTCCGAGGCCTGGCCGAACATCACGATCAAGCGCGATCCGCCGCCCGATGCCGAGTCGTTCGACGGCGTCGAGGGCAAGCTCGAGAAATACTTCTCCGAAGCGCCCGGCGAAGGCGACTGAGCCCCGCCCCGTGGGGTGGCGGCGCGCGGGCGCCAATCCAGACTCAACCTGAGCGGGTAACCTGAGATTGGGGCCGCAGGTCGCAAAGAATTGCGCGATTCTCAGCGCCCAAACGTCGCAGGGGATGGAAATTCGGCTCCGAATCTGTTACACAAATGTCGCACAACACCTCAACCTCCGCCGGGCGACCGGCTTTCGGCGGGAGGTGTTTTGTGACGACAAAAACGATATTCCCCGTTCGCTGAAGCGCCGGGATAAATGACTTCTTTCCATGCGGGTTGGTGGGGCCGCGGGAAGGAATGGGCGTCCAACTGGAGAGAGCATGTCGAAGAAGAGCTACACGACTTCCGAGTTTCGCCCCAACCAGTACGTCGTCTACCCGACGCACGGCGTCGGCAAGATCATGTCGATCGAACAGCAGGAGGTTGCCGGCACGAAGCTGGAGTTGTTCGTCATCTCGTTCGACAAGGACAAGATGACGTTGCGCGTGCCCACGGCGAAGGCCTCCTCGATCGGCATGCGCTCGCTGTCGAGCCCCGACCGCGTGGCCAAGGCGCTCGACACGCTGAAGGGACGCGCCCGGGTGAAGCGCGCCATGTGGTTGCGCCGCGCCCAGAAATACGAGCAAAAGATCAACTCGGGCGACCTGATCGCCATCGCCGAGGTCGTGCGCGACCTCTACCGCGCCGGCGACCAGCCCGAGCAGTCCTATTCCGAGCGCCAGCTCTACGAGGCGGCGCGCGAGCGGCTGACGCGCGAGCTTGCCGCCGTCGAGCGCCTCGACGAGAGCCGCGCCGCCGCCAAGGTCGAGGCCGTGCTTCAGGCCAAGGCCGCCTGAGCGGCGCGCATCCCGTGTCCCGCGACGCATGGCCCGCCGGCCGGTCCGGCGGGCTTTTCGCATGCGCGCGCCGCTTAGACGTTGCGGCCCTGCGGTCCCAGCGTTATGCCGGTTGGCGTGATTTCCCATTCCGTACGAGTGAACGATCATGAAAAGACTGACAATCCTGCTCGCCGTGGCCATGCTCGGCCTGCTCGCGGCACAGGCGCCGCAGGCGGCCCCCGCCAACGGGGGCAAGTGGGTCGTGCTGCGCAACCCCCACAGCTCCAATTGCTGGACCGCCGTGGTGATCCAGGTCAACGGCCAGTACGCGACCGCCTCGGCCCATGTGGCAGGCGGCCCCTACGACACCGAGGACCAGGCCAAGAAGCGGCTTTCCGAGTTGGCCACGCTCGGCACCTGCCGGTCGAGCTAAGCTCCGGCGCGGCGCCGTCCCGGCGCCCAGGCGCAAGCCACAACACCCGGCCGCTCCAGGCGGCCGCGACGCCCGATCTGGACGGAGCCCTGCCCATGCCCCTTTTGCGCCATCGCGATCGCTTCGAGCCCCTCGGTCCCGAGGCCCTCGCCGAATGGGCGGAGATTCCCACCGCGATCGCCTCGGACTGCATGAACCGCGCGCGGACGCTGGGCGCGGCGATCAAGCCGCTGGCGCCGGGCACGCGGCTGGTCGGCCAGGCGCGCACCGTCGCCTGCATGGTCGGCGACAACAGCGCGCTGCACGCGGTGCTGCGGCTGGTGCGGCCGGGCGAGGTGCTGGTCACGGCCACCGGGGGCCATCCGGACACGGCGCTGTGGGGCGGGCTGCTCACGCGCGCGGCGCTCACGCGCGAGGTCGCCGGCGTCGTGCTCGACGGCGCCGTGCGCGACGTGGCCGAGATCCGCGCGCTCGGCTTTGCCTGCTTCGCCGCGGCGGCGGTGCCGGCTGGGCCGCACAAGGGCTTTGGCGGCACGATCGACGGCGTCATCGCCTGTGCCGGTTGCGCCGTCTCGCCCGGCGACATCGTGCTCGGCGACGACGACGGCGTGGCTGTCGTGCCGCTCGGGCAGGCGCAGGTCGTGCTCGCCGCCTGCCGCGAGAAGCTGGCGCAGGAGACGGCCGCGCTCGAGCGGCTCGAGCGGGGCACGCTGCTCGCCGACCAGATGGGCATCCCCGAGCCAGGGCTGGCCGACTGAGGCGGGCCGGCCGAGGCAGGCCGGCGGCCGGCGCGCTTGCCGTCCGTCCCGGTCGCGGCCGTTCAGGCGAAGAACCGGCGCAAGACACCCAGATAGATGCCGGCCAGCGCGCTCACCTGCTCCACGGGCACGCGCTCGTCCACGGCGTGCATGCGCTCGCCGACCAGGCCGAACTCGATCACCGGGCACAGGTCCTTGATGAAGCGGGCATCCGAGGTGCCGCCACCGGTGGAGAGCTGCGGCCGCGACCCGGTGGCCTCGGCGATAGCGTTGACCACCGCCTCGACCCCGGCGTCGGGCTTGGTCAGGAAGCTCTCGCTGGCGGTGGCCCAGTCAAGCTCGGCGCTGATTTCCGAGCCCTCGAGCGCGCCCCGGACGATCTCGTCGACGCGGGCCTTCAGGCGCGTCGAGCTGTGCAGGTCGTTGAATCGGATGTTGAACCGGGCGCTGGCCGTGGCCGGGATGACGTTGGCGACGGGGTTTCCGGTGTCGATCGAGGTCAGCGCCAGCGTCGAGGGCTGGAAATGCTCCGACCCCTCGTCGAGCGGCGTTTGAACGAGGGCGGCGCAGATCCGGGCCAGCGCCGGCAGCGGATTGGCCGCGCGCTCGGGATAGGCCGAGTGACCCTGCCGGCCATTGAGCGTGAGCCGGCCCGACAGCGAGCCGCGCCGGCCGATCTTCACCGTGTCGCCGAGCCGCACCGCCGAGGTGGGCTCGCCCACCAGGCAGAAATCGGCGCTCTCGCCCCGCGCGCGCATCCAGTCGAGGATCGCCACCGTGCCGTCGGTCGCCTCGCCCTCCTCGTCGCCGGTGACGATCAGCGCGACCGAGCCCTTTGGATTGCCCTGCGCGAACTCGGCCGCGGCAGCGACGAAGGCGGCGACGCCGGACTTCATGTCGACGGCGCCGCGGCCCCACAGCCAGCCGTCCGAGACCGTGCCGCCGAAGGGATCGAGCCGCCAGGCCGCGCGGTCGCCCGGCGGCACCACGTCGGTGTGACCGGCGAATGCGAAGACCCGGTCGCCGCTGCCCCAGCGGGCATAGAGGTTCTCGACCCCGCCGCGGCTGATCCGCGTGCAGACAAAGCCGAGCGGCTCCAGCGTCCGCTCCAAAAGCGCGATCGCGCCACCCTCCTCAGGCGTTACCGAGGGGCAGCGAAGCAGCGCGGCGGTCAGCTCCACGGGATCGATGATCATCGCTCAGGCGTCCTCCTCCAGCACCGTCACCTGCGCCACGATGACCGCGTTCTCGGCCAGCGCCCGGTGCATCAGCGCCCGCGCGTCGTCGTCGAGCTCGAGCTCGGTGGTCTCGCCCGTGCCGTATGAGGTCACCTCCAAGGGCGCCATGCCGGCCTGTTGCAAGACGCGCACGGTCTCGGCCACGGCTTGGCGCTCGTCGCGGCCCGTGGCATAGCACATCAGCGCCGCGCCCTCCGCCCCGTCGGGCAGGCCGTCGCCCTCGGCGCGGCCCGTCTCGACCAGAAGGATGTAGACCGCCTCGGCCGCGTCCGCGCCGTTCTCAGGCACGCAGGAGCTCGTTGATCGAGGTCTTGGCGCGCGTGCGCTCGTCCACCCGCTTGACGATCACGGCGCAGTAGAGCCCCGGGCCCGCCGAGCCATCGGGCATCGGCTTGCCCGGCATCGTGCCGGGGACGACCACCGAATAGGGCGGCACCTCGCCCATGAAGGTCTCGCCCGTGGTGCGGTCGACGATGCGCGTCGAGGCGCCGAGATAGACGCCCATCGACAGCACCGAGCCCTCGCGCACGATCACCCCCTCGGCAACCTCGGAGCGCGCGCCGATGAAGCAGCCGTCCTCGACGATCACCGGACCGGCCTGCAGCGGCTCGAGCACGCCGCCGATGCCGGCGCCGCCCGAGATGTGGCAGTTCCGGCCGATCTGCGCGCACGAGCCCACGGTCGCCCAGGTGTCCACCATGGTGCCCGAATCGACATAGGCGCCGAGGTTGACGAAGGAGGGCATCAGCACCACGCCGGGCGCGATATAGGCCGAGCGGCGCACCACCGCCGTCGGCACCGCGCGAAAGCCCGCCTCGCGCCAGCGGTCGTCGCCCCAGCCGGCGAATTTCGAGGGCACCTTGTCCCACCAGGTCGCGCCGCCGGGCCCGCCCGCGATCGGCGTCATGTCGTTGAGGCGAAACGATAGCAGCACCGCCTTCTTGGCCCACTGGTTCACCGTCCAGTCGCCGCGCAGGCTGCGCTCGGCCACGCGCGCCTCGCCCCGGTCCATCAGCCCGAGCGCGCGCTCCACGGCCTCGCGCACGGCGCCGCCGGTGGCGGGGGTCACGCGCTCGCGGCCCTCCCAGGCGCGTTCGATGGCGTCCGCCAGGTCGTCATGGCTCATGGCGCGTCACTCCGTGCATCGGCAGCCGTCGGATCCCGCCCTGCCTATAGGCCGCGCGTGGCGCAGGCGCAATGCGCCAGCGCGCCCGAGCGGCGCGAAATTGTGCATTGCAGAGCGGTCGTGCCGGCAGTAGGCAGGGGACACGGCCCACGGCCGGCATCCCGCACAGCAAGGGCCATGCATGAACGACAAGCGCGTGTCAATTTTCCCGCCAGCGGACGAGGACGCGAGGAAGGTCGAGCAGCTTCCCGACACGCCGCAGACGCGGTCGCCGAGCTTCCGGCTCGCCTTCCGCGACCCCGACTTCCTCGAGCGCGATTCGACGCGGCCGGTGCGCCTGCAGCTCGAGCTTTTGAAGTTCGAGCAGATCCTGCAGCAACGCCAGATCGAGTCGACCGTGGTGATGTTCGGCGGCGCCCGCATTCCCCGGCCCGAGGAACGCGACGGCGCCTCCACCCCGATGCTGGCCGAGCTCAGCCGCTTCTACGACGAGGCGGTCCGCTTCGCGCGCCTCGTGGGCGAGGAATCGGTTCGGCGCAACCACCGCGAGTTCGTGGTCTGCACCGGCGGCGGCCCCGGCGTCATGGAGGCCGGCAGCCGCGGCGCCCACGAGGCCGGGGCGCAGACCATCGGCATGGGCATCGTGCTGCCGCGCGAG
This sequence comes from Thermohalobaculum sp., assembly GCF_058622915.1. Taxonomy (NCBI): domain Bacteria; kingdom Pseudomonadati; phylum Pseudomonadota; class Alphaproteobacteria; order Rhodobacterales; family Paracoccaceae; genus Thermohalobaculum; species Thermohalobaculum sp. The sequence goes on from NZ_JBZSYN010000028.1 coordinate 50,152, forward strand.
GAGGCGCCGAACCGCTATGTCACGCCCGAGCTTTCCTTCAACTTCCACTATTTCGCCATCCGCAAGATGCACTTCCTCATGCGCGCGCGGGCGGTGGCGGTGTTCCCCGGTGGCTTCGGCACGCTGGACGAGCTGTTCGAGACCCTGACCCTGATCCAGACCCGGCGCATGAAGCCGGTGCCGGTGCTGCTGTTCGGCCGCGTCTTCTGGGAGAAGATCGTGAACTGGGAGGCGCTGGCCGAATCCGGCACCATCTCGTCGGAGGACCTCGATCTCTTCCACTATGTCGAGAGTGCCGACGAGGGCTGGGACATCATCAGGACGGCGCTGGAGATCGCCTGAGCGGGCGCGGGGTCCTATTCGCGCACCTTGAAGCGCAAGAGCAGCGTGCGCTGCAGCGGCTCGTTGAAGTTGTCGTCCGAGATCAGCCACAGCCACATGCCCCCGCCCGGGGCCGGCTCGAGCGAGATCCCCTCCATGTTGTCTATGCCGTCCCCCTGCTCGAAGGCTGCCAGCGTCTCGGCGCTCGCGGGCACGGGCAGGTCGTCGCTGCCGAGGCGGTAGCGCATCACGCGGATGCTGAGCCCGGTGAAGAGCGAGAAGTCGCGCAGCACCAGGTAGAGCCGGCCGTCCGGGCCGACATCGGCGCCGGTCATGGCGTGGCGGCTGACCGGGGGCAGATGCGACTCGCGCACCGTCCCGGCCGGATCGATCAGAAAGATCGGCACGCCGCTCGCGTCGCGGGTCTCGGCCAGCCCGAGCAGCCGGCCGTCGGGCAGCGTCGCCAGCGCCTCGAGGCCCTTGTTCGGGGGCAGCTTCTTGAAGCCGGGCGCATGGATCGTGTCGCCGAGACGCCCGTTCGGGCCGAGGAACATGACCCGGTGGTCCTCCTCGAACGACACCGCCAGCCGGTCGCCGACCACGGCAAGCCCCTCGGCGTCGCCGCCGGCCTTGGTGTAGGTCTTGCCGTTGGCATCCAGCATGGGGGCCAGCCGGGCGTCCTCGAGGCGCAGATTGCGGCCGTGCACGGCCAGCGTGGCGCCGAACCACCAGCCGAGGTCGGTGAGCGCATAGAGCGTGTCGCCGTCGACATGCAGGGCCGAGAGGCCGCCGAATTTCGGGTGCGTACTGTGCAGCACCCAGGCGCCGTCGGCCTCGAGCCCCGGGAGCTTGCCGCCATGCAGCGACACCGGATCGGCCTCGACATGGAGCCGCCCGCCGTCGGGCAGCGCCCGCTGCCAGCCCACGATCGGGCCGGCGCCGGCCAGCGAGACGGCCATCGCCGCGGCGAGGACGATGCGCCCCAGCCTCATTGCGCCACCAGCGCGCGGCAGGCCGCCGGCAGCTCGGCCAGCGTGATCTCGGCCGGCGGCTCCGCAGGCGGCTTGGGATGCCGCGCCGCCTCGGTGAACCACCAGGCGAGCTGGTCGCCGCAGCCGCTGCCCGGCGGCGGCGGCGCCTGTGCCACGCAGCCGGACTCGCCCTCCGGGCAGGCGAGCCGCACATGTATGTGCGCGGCATGGCCCCACCAGGGCCGCACCTTGCGAAGCCAGGGCGTGTCCGCCCCGCTCGCCCGCGCGCACAGCACCTTCTTGATCGCCGGGTTGACGAAGACCCGGGCGACGGCGGGGTCGGCGGCGGCCAGGCGGATCAGCGCGGCGTGCCGGGGCCGCCAGGCGTCATTCACGGCCCGGCCGTCCGGGGCGACCAGGCTGACGCTCTCGATCTCCTCGCGCGCGGCGCGGCTGAGCGGCGCCTTGCCCGGTATGCGCAGCCAGATGTCGACGTCGAGCCCGATCTGGTGCGAGCGGTGGCTGCCCGGCATCGGCCCGCCGCGCGGCTGGCCGATGTCGCCGACCAGGATGCGCGGCCAGCCGGCCGCCGCCGCCTCCCGGCCCAGCCGCTCGATGAAGGCAATGGTCGCCGGATCGCCCCAGTCGCGGTTGCGGCTGAGCCGCACCGCCTGCCAGTTGGGCCCGGTCTGGGGCAGCGCCACGGCGCCACCGATGCAGCCTTTCGTATAGGTGCCGTGCGGAGCCGGCGCGCCAGCCGTCGGGGCCGCCACGGCAGCAAAGCGGGCGCTCGCCGCGACCGTCCCCGCCGCTCTCGCCAGGCCCGGCACCGCCACCGCCGCCAGCACTGCCGCGAAAATCGCGCCCCGCATCTCCTGCCCGACCCGCCTGCTGCTCTGGCTGCATTATGCCGGCCCGGCCGGCCGAGGCCAATCTCTCGATGCAAAGACGTGATCCGATTGTGCATTTTTTATTATGAGTAATTTCAATGGTTTAGGAAGATGTGCAATGTGCACACCCTGCCGGGGCCCGAGATTGCGGCCTTCAGACGGCCTCGAAGACCCGCTCGGGCAGCTCCGCGATGTCCCAGCCGAAGAAGGCGAAGGTCCGCGCCATGTGCTCGGGCAGCGGCGCCGCGAAGCTCAGCCGCTCGCCGGTCACCGGGTGGGGGAAGCTCAGCCTGGCGGCATGCAGGTGCAGCTTGCGGCTCAGCGCGCCGCCCAGGCTGGCGCCCCAGCCCGAGCCCAGGTTCTCCTGCCCGCGCCCGCCATACTTGCCGTCGCCGACGATGGGGCAGCCCAGCGCCGCCATGTGGGCGCGCAGCTGGTGGGTGCGCCCCGTCACCGGCCTGAGCGCCACCCAGGCCGCCCGCTTGGCCGCATAGCCGATGACGCAATACTGGGTGACCGCCGATTGCGCGCCGTCGGTGCCGCGCACCTCGTCGGGATGCACCGGGCGCATGCGCTCGCCCTCGCCGGGCCCACCCGCCTTCACCAGCCCGTAGCGGATGATGCCGGCCAGCGGCTCCGGCCGCCCCGCGACCACGGCGACATAGGTTTTCTCCACGGCGCGCGAGCGGAACGATCGGCCCAGCGCCGTGGCAGCCCGCCCGGTGCGGGCCAGCACCAGGAGCCCCGAGGTATCCTTGTCCAGCCGGTGCACCAGGCGCGGGTCCTCGTCGCGGCCGAAGTGCAGCGCCGCCAGCAGCGCGCCGAGATGGCGCGTCTGGCCGGTGCCCCCCTGCACCGCCAGCCCGGGCGGCTTGTTCAGCACGATCACCTGCTCGTCGCGCCACAGCACGGCGGCGGCCAGGGCCTCGGCCTCCGATGCACTCGGCGACGGCGCCGGCCGCGGGGCCGGCACCTCGCGTCGGTCGGGCAGGGGCGGCACGCGGACCACCTGCCCCGGCGCCACGCGGCTCTCCGGCCTGGCGCGGCCGCCGTCCACGCGCACCTCGCCGCGGCGGCACACGCGCGCGATCCAGCCCTGGGTAAGCTGCGGGAAGCGGCGGCGCAGGAACCGGTCGAGGCGCTGCTCGGCCTCGTCCGGCCCGACGGTCAGGTGCTGCACGCCGGTCATGTCGCTTCCCCGCCCTGCGGGCCCCTGGCCCGCGCCTGTGCCGGCTAGGTGCGCAAATCGGGCGAACTCGTCAAGGCCAGCGCCGCGGGGCAAGCAATCTTAATCCGTCATGCGGTATCCTGGGAGCTCGCCCAGCGACCCAGAAAGGGGATACGCCCATGCCACCGCCAAGTCCCGTCATCGTCGTTCCCGGCATCACGGCGACCTATCTGCGCGACTTCTACCCGCTGCCGCCCGAGACGATCTGGGCGCTGATCGGCAAGGACTACGCGCATACTCAGCTGCATCCAGACGACCTGCGCTTCGAGGCGCGCGAGCCGGCCAGCATCCGCACAGACCAGATCTACGAGATCGCCTACAGGGAGCTGGTCGAGGAGCTGCGCTTCAACCTGGCCGACGGTCCGGACGCGCCGGTCCCCGTCTACCCCTTCGGCTACGACTGGCGCCAGCCGCTCGAGCGCGCAGAGGAGCGGCTGGCCGCCTTCGTCGACGAGGTGATCGACCGCACCCGGCTGATGCGCCACTACGCCAGCGCCGGCTACGGCGCCGCGCCGAAGGTGAACCTGGTCGGGCACTCCATGGGCTGCCTTGTGGTGGCGGGCTATGTGGAGCGCTACGGCGCCGGCAGGATCGACAGGGTGGCGACGCTCGCCGGCCCCTTCCGGGGCTCGTTCGAGGCGATGGTCAAGGTCACCACGGGCACGGCCAATCTCGGCGGCTCGGCGCCGAGCTCGCGCGAGCGCGAGGCCGCCCGGGTGACTCCCGCGCTCTACCACCTGGTGCCGAAGTTCGACACCGGCGTCGAGGCGGCGAGCGGCCTGCCGCGCTCGACCTTCGACATCCGTCTCTGGCAGCCCTCGATCATCGACACGGTGGCGAGTTACATCGGGCGCCACGCGGTCGCCCCGCCGCCCCGGAAGGCCGAGTTGCGAGGCCAGGCGGAGACGCTGTTCGCCGGCATGCTGGCCACGGCACGAGACTATCGCACCCGGGTCGAGAAGCTCAGCCTAGCCGAGAAGGGTCTGGCCGACGACCGCTGGCTGTGCGTCATCGGCGTCGACTCGGTGACGCGGGTGCGCATGCATGTCGACCTGCTGCGCGGCAAGCCGTATTTCCGGCTGCGCTCGGAGGACCGCATGAACGAGTGGAACGCGCAGGACGTGGAGGCGCGGCGGCATACCGGCGACGGGACCGTGCACTTCGCGGGCGCGGTGCCCGCGTTCCTGCCCTATGAGAGCCTGGTCTGCGTCAGCCCGGACGACTTCGGCTACTGGGAAATCGGCAACACGCTGACCACCAAGATCGGCGGGTTCCACGGCATCATGCCAAACATGAACATGCTGCACCGGCTTGTGGCGCGACACCTCACCGGACGGGGTGATCCGAAGCGGAACACCTGGGGCCGGCCGGCGCCGGGCGTCGCGTCGGCCGACTGGAAGCCGCCCCTTTCCCTGCGCCGGAAATAGCGGGGCTACTCGCGCCCGCTGCGTCGCTTCGCGAACCAGTCGAGGCGCTTTTTCAGCTCGCGCTCGAAGCCGCGCTCGACCGGCTGATAGAGCTCGGCCCGCGCCATGCCCTGGGGGAAGTAGTCCTGGCCCGAGAACGCGTCCTCGGCGTCGTGGTCGTAGACATAGCCCTCGCCGTAGCCCATCTCCTTCATCATCCGGGTGGGCGCGTTCAGGATGTGCGCCGGGGGCTCGGGCGAACCGGTGCGCCGGGCAAGCTTCATCGCCGACCCGTAGGCCGTGTAGGCGGCATTCGATTTGGGCGCCAGCGCGAGGTAGATCACCGCCTCGGCGATGGCGAGCTCGCCCTCGGGCGAGCCGAGCCGCTCGTAGGTCTCCCAGGCGGCAAGGCACAGGCGCACCGCCTCGGGTTCGGCCAGACCGATGTCCTCGATCGCCATGCGCGTGACCCGGCGCGCGACATAGCGCGGGTCCTCGCCGCCATCGAACATGCGCGCGAGCCAGTAGAGGGCGGCGTCCGGGTCCGAGCCGCGGACGCATTTGTGCAGCGCCGAGATCAGGTTGTAGTGCCCCTCGCCGCCCTTGTCGTAGACCGGCGCGCGGCGGCTCAGGCGGTGCGCCAGATCCGCCGGTCCGAGAGGGGCCTCAAGCCGCTCGCCGGCTGCGATGGCCTCGACCTGCTCGAACAGGTTGAGCAGCACGCGGCCATCGCCATCGGCCATCCCGAGCAGCGCCTGCCGGCCCTCGTCCGTCAGCGGCAGTGCACCCTCCTGCGCCTCGGCGCGGGCGAGGATCCGCTCGAGGTCCGCGGCCTCGAGGCGCTTCAGCTTCAGCACCTGGGCGCGGGAGAGCAGCGCCGCGTTCAGCTCGA
>NZ_JBZSYN010000029.1:0-26985 GCF_058622915.1 Thermohalobaculum sp.
GGTCCAGTTCATCGCGGGTCTCCGGGCTGTTGCTTGGCGCCCGATCCTAGCAGCGCGCCCGGCGGCGCGGCGTTGCGGCAGATCAAGGGCGGGCCGCGCCTGTGCGCTGACGGCGCGCGGAGCGTCGCGATTGGGCTCGCGGGGCGGGCCGCGACGGCGCTAACGGATGGATGTGCCGAGGGAGGCGCGCGATGGAGCTGGACTGGCACGCGGAGCGGGCGGAGCTGCCCGAGCTCACCCTTCTCGACCGCGAGGCGATCGAGGGCGGCATCGACATGGTGGCGGTCAGGGCCCACCGGCTGGGCCGGCTGCGTGCCGAGATGGCGCGGCGCGGCATCGCGGCCTGCGTGCTGTTCGATCCCGTGAACATCCGCTACGCCACCGGCGCGCGCAACATGCAGATCTTCCATGCGCGCAACCCCGCGCGCTACCTGATCGTCGCCGCCGAGGGGCCGGCGATCCTCTACGAGTTCACCGGCTGCATGCACCTGGCCGACGGGCTGGAGACCATCGACGAGGTGCGCCCCGCGATCACCGCGAGCTTCGTCGCCGCGGGGCCCGGGATCGGCGCGCGCGAGGCGCACTGGGCGGCCGAGACCGCCGCCGCGCTGCGCGCGCTGGTGGGCGCGGGCGAGACCATCGGCATCGAGCGGGTCAATGCCGGGGCGGCGGCGGCGCTGGGGGCGCAGGGCTTCCGGCTGGTGGACGCGCAGGAGCCGGTCGAGATGGCGCGGGCGATCAAGTCCGCCGAGGAGGTGAAATGCGTGCGCGCGTCGCTGCGCGCCACCGAGGTGGCGGTGGCGCGGCTGAGGGCCGCGATCCGGCCGGGCATGACCGAGAACGCGTTGTGGTCGGTGCTGCACCAGGCGGTGATCGCGCAGGACGGCGATTACGTGGAGACGCGGCTGCTCAATTCGGGCCAGCGCACCAACCCCTGGTTCCAGGAGTCGGGCCAGCGGGTGATCGGCAAGGGCGACCTGATCGCGCTGGACACCGACGTGGTGGGCTGCTTCGGCTACTATGCCGATTTCTCGCGCACCTTCCACGCCGGCCCGGGCCGGCCGACGCGGGCGCAGCGCGAGCTCTACCGCACGGCGCACGAGCAGGTGCACCACAACATGGACGTCATCAGGCCCGGCATGAGCTTTGGCGACTATGCCGAGCGCGCCTGGGAGATCCCCGAGCGGTACTTCGCCAACCGCTATTACCTGTCGGCGCACGGGGTCGGGATGACCGGGGAATATCCCTATCTCTACCACCGCGCCGATTTCCCCGAGGCCGGCTATGACGGGGTGATCGAGCCGGGCATGACGCTGTGCGTGGAAAGCTATATCGGCGAGGAAGGCGGGTCCCAGGGGGTCAAGCTGGAACAGCAGGTGCTGGTGACCGAGGCGGGGATCGAGCTGCTCTCGCGCTTTCCGTTCGAGAACGCGCTGCTGGCCTGAGGCCGGCCCGTCCTTGCGCGCTCAGGGCTCGGGCCGGGGCGCCTGAAGCGGGTCACCGGCGCGCTGGGGCGCCGGCGGCCCTGGGTGGCGGGGTCGGCGGTGCGTCTGCGGCGCCTTACCTCTTGAGCGCGTTCTCGTAATTGTTGAACGCCTTCATGTGGCACTGGGTCAAGAAGCCGCCCTTCTTCCGCCCTTCGGCGAAGCACCTGTCGACCGCCTTGGAGAAATCGGCCATCGCCGTCCTCTCCTCGCCGGTCGCCTTGGGCGAGAAGTTGTAGTTGATCTCGCCCATTTGCCCGGACTTCGCGTCCATCACGATCCTGTGCATCGCCATGGCGCCGAACACGCACTGCATCCTTTGCGTCTCGGTGTGGCCAGGCGAGACGCACATCTTCATCGCGGCATCGACCGAATGCGGCCGGGAAACCGCGGCGACGGTGGGGCCTGCGAGAAGTGCCGCCGCCAGAAGCGCGGCGGTGCCGAGGGATTTGGTCTGGAGGGACATGGCCGTCGTCCTTGACAGGTTGCGGGCTCGCCGATCCCCGCCCGGCGGGACCCCGCGACGGCGGTGGAGAGCCGCGGCGATCGCGGTCCTCCGCCGCCGGCCCGGCCGGCGCGCGGAGGCGATCGTCGATGCATTAAATTATAAAGCCGCGCGCCGCCTCCAAGGGCGCTCACGCCTGTGTGAGAGGGCCGGACCGGGCGATGGCCGCGAGCGCCGGCTCGAGGCGGTCCGGGTCGCCGGCGATCTCGAGCGTCTTGAGCCGCGAGGTCTCGCCCGCGACCAGCGTCACGGCGGATTTCGGCAGGCCAAGAGCCCTGGCCAGCAGCGCGATCAGCGCGGCGTTGGCGGCGCCGCCGGCGGGCGGCGCGGTGACCCGGGCGATGAGGCAGGGCCGGCCCGGCGCCGCCTCGCGCATGCCGCCCAGCGCGTTGGCGCCGGCGCGCGGGGTCAGGCGGACGACCACACGCAGCCCGCCGGGCGCGCGGCGCCAGGGCGGCGCGGGCACCGGGCGCTCAGTAGCCGTAGGCCAGGGGGCCGAGATTCCTGTTCACCACCACCTGCAGCGCGAACAGCAGGAACAGCACGATCACCGGCGAGGGGTCGAGCCCGCCGAGGTCGGGCAGAAAGTTGCGGATCGGGCGGTAGACCGGCTCGAGCAGGCGATTGAGCCCGTTCCACACGTTCCACACCAGCGGCTGGCGCAGGTTGAGCACGTCGAAATTGATCAGCCAGCTGAGAATCACCTGGATGATGATCATCCACCAGACGATGCCGACGGCGGCGTTGAAAATGATCAGGAACGAGGCCATTTGCGGGCTCCGGTGGCTCAGGGTTCACAGGTCTCTAGCCGCCCCGGCGGGCGCGATCAAGGGCACGCATGCGGCACGCGGTGCCGCTTGACAGCACCCGTGCCCGCGCTTAGAGGAGGCGCGCGCGGGGCCGTAGCTCAGTTGGGAGAGCGCTGCAATCGCACTGCAGAGGTCAGGGGTTCAAATCCCCTCGGCTCCACCAGAAAACTTCCGTATTCCAGTCGCTTGAAGGACGCCTGAGGCCAACCTCGGTCGCGTCGTTTCAGCTGCCGCCACACACGGCCACGCTGGACGGGCGCCTCTTGCGGCCACGATCAGGAGACGAGGCACCAAGCGGGAAGCGCAGATTCGGCGCCGGGCTCATCGCCCGATTTCTCGATCTTTCGACATCCAGGCTGACGCAAGAACCGGTCCCGACCCTGGAAACTGGTCCGAACTGACCGCGAATTATCGGGCGCAATCCTGTTGAGAGAGGAGTGCCCGGTTGCCGAAGAATGGCTTCACGGACGCGCAGTTCGCCTTCGCTCCAAGACAGGCCGAGGCCGGGACGACGATCGGCGAGGTCTGCCGCGAGACGGGGATTGCCGAACGTCGCGATTCGCGCCCGGATCCGAAGCCGCATTGGCATCAAGGATCATTTTGCCATCGCTATCGAAAACACAGATGCTGGTCATCTCACGCGAGACCTCGAACTCTGCGAACAGGAGCACATCCCGGAACCTTCTGCTGCGTTGCATTCCGGTGGCAAGCAGCCCGCTCGACGCCGGATTGACTGTCGGCCCGCTCGTCGCTGACGGGATACCCCCGTCCCTGGGCCTCCCGGATCGCCCGCGTCTGCGCTGCAAAGGAATTGTCTGAGGCGGGCGGGTTGGGGACCGACGTGGGCTTGCCCTGTCACGACGCCGGCTTCTCGACCACGAAGACCAGAAAGGGCCAGAGAGGCACGCCAAAGCGTTTCAGTAACACCACCCGCGCACCCGCTGCCCGCAAAGTCGGCAGGACGCTCACCGACCGGCATCCCATCGAAAGCCAGGGCACCCGCCAGGCAACGTCTTCCACAGCGCCGGCGAGGCGTCCGAGGAAGGGATTGCGGGGCATGGTGGAATGGGCGATGCCGATCCGGCCGCCAGGCCGGGTCACGCGGTAGATCTCGGACGCACCCGTCTGCGGGTCGTAGACCGGACACAGACTGTAGGTGGAAAGCACCGCGTCGAAATGGTCGTCGGGGAACGCCAGGCGCACCATGTCCCCGGTCCGAAACTCGAGGCGGTCGAGAACACACTGCCGCGAGGCCTTCTGTCGGGCCACCTCCAGCATGCCCTCGCTGAGGTCGAAGACCATCACCCTTCCGCCCGGCCCTGCCTTCCTCGTGGCCAAGAGCGCAGTCGCGCCCGTCCCGGCTCCGCAGTCGAGCACAGCATCCCCCTCTCCGACCGTCGCCTCGACGAGGAGCGCCCGGCCCCTCTGATCCGATCTCAGCGTCAAAAGCGCATGCAGCGCGTCGTAGCTGGAGGCAAGCCCGTCATAGAGGCGATGCAGCCTCTCCCGGGGCAGCGCCGGGCGTGGTTGTGCCACCGATTCTGCCGGCTCATCTTCGCTGCGGCTCGCGCACATCCAGACGTCCCTTGAAGCGTCTCATTTGGCCCACGAGTGCCGCCGGACGACAGGCTTGTCGACAGCCCTACTCCTGCAAGAGCTCCCGCTCAATCAAAGGCGCCCGCCTTGTGGCGATGAGATCTGGGCCGAAAGCTGCCGCCTCGGGGCCGTCAAGCAGCGAACGAGAGCAGTTGACACGACCCCGGCCTCAAGAAACGATATGTCCCATTGTGTGCTCGCACGGCAAGGTTACCGCTGCTGGGGGAGAGCAACGCCCATGATGGACGAGCCGTACCGAGACTGGACCGAGGGCAATCTCGACCGTCTCTACGGCTTTGCCTACGCACTGACCCAGGACGGCGACCGCTCGCGCGATCTGGTGCAGGAGTGCATGCTGCGCGCACTCGGTGCCGCCCGGCGACCGCGGGACGAGCCGGCCTACCGGGCCTGGCTGTTCAGGATTCTGCGCAACGCCTTCATCGACGAGTGCCGCAAGCTTCGTCGCGAGACGTGGCTCGACCCGGACGCCGACTTCGTAGACGACGCCGAGGCGGGCTGGGGCGGCGATGCGCGTCTGGTCGACATCGTAACCGTACGGCTCACCATGGCAAAGCTTTCGGTCGCGCACCGCGAGGCGATCGCTCTTGTCGACTTCGTCGGCTTGACCTATGCGGAGGCTGCCGCGGTTCTTGGCGTTCCGGAGGGCACCGTGATGAGCCGGATGTCTCGGGCCCGAAAGGCGCTGCTGGCGCTCATCGAGGAAGGCAATGTGACTCCGTTCGAGCGGGCACGGGAGTCGGGGCGCTGAGCATGCGATCGCCGGACTGGACCACCCTGAATGCCTATGTCGATGGCGAGCTCGATTCCCGCGCCGCCGCCGCGGTGGCCGAAGCCGCGGGTCCCAACGCCGCGGTCGCCAACGACATCGCGGCGCTCTATCGCCTCAAGGGCATCGCCCATGACGGCTTCCCGGAGGCCCCGCCCGATCTCGCCGTGCCGCTTGCGCGGCCGCGCCGCCGCGCGCCGATGGTCTGGGTCGCTGCAGCGTGTCTGGCACTCGCGGTGGTCGTCACCCCGTGGCTGCTGGCCCCCAAGCCGATGGCGCCGAAGCTTCCTCTCGACGACCTGGCAACGGCCCGGGCCCTGCATTCAGAATGGTTGAGCGCCAAGGCCGGCGACGCTAACGACGCCTCCGTGACGCTGATGAGCGCGCTCAGCTACTTCAAGCAGCTGCCGGTGATCCCCAACCTGGCGAGCGCCAGGCTGACCATCACACGGGTCCGCCTGGCGAAGCGAGACGGGGGACCGGTTCTGCAGGTCGGCTATCGCGGCGTGCACGACTGCCATCTCAGTCTCTTCGTCTTCGCCTCGGCCGGCATGCCCAAGACCATGGCGCGGGTCGATGTCGGGCTCGAGCGCGCCTACGGCTGGCAAGTCAATGAGCTCGGCTACATGCTGTTCGCCCGCGGCATGGACAAGGCCATGCTGGATCTGATCGCACACAAGGTCGAGCATGAAACGCGCACGCGCGCGCCCTTCGATGATGCCACGGCAAAGCTGCTTGCCCAGCGCAAGCGTCACAGCAAGAGCTGCGTGACCTGAGGGGCCCGCGCGGGCCAGGGAAGTTTTTCGCATCCCCGCTCGTTTCTTCCTGACAAGGGCAGCGACGACAATTTCGGCGCAAGCTGCACCTTGTCCGGAACGTGGACTTCCAGGGAGGGGAAGCAATCATGCATTTGCGGCAAACAGCACACGGCGTAACGCGGCGCGACTTCACGAAGATTGCCGGCGCGGCGGGCCTCGCACTCGGCGTCTCGCCCGCGGCGCTCAGGATGGCATTTGCGCAGGAGGCGGATTCGGCCGCGATCATCGCTGGCAAAAAGGCCGGCCTGATCGTGCACAATGCCAAGCTGGGCGTAATGGAGACGCCGATCACGCTGCTTCGCCAGTACAAGCACACGCCGAAGGAGATCCTTTTCAGCCGGCTGCATTTCCCCCACGAGGGGGCCGCCGCCTGGTACGCGACAACCGCGGTGCCCAACGTCAGCGATTGGACCATCCGCATCGATGGCCTGGTCGAGCGCCCGCGCGATGTCCACATCGCCGACCTCGCCAAGATGGACCAAGTCAAGCGGGTCTCGGTCATCCAGTGTGCCGGCAATGGCCGCTCGTTCTACGCCGCCAAGCAGAAGGTTGCCGGCGGCCAATGGCTCAATGGCGGCATGGGCAATGTCGAGTGGGAAGGCGTTCCACTGAAGCAGTTGCTCGATGCCGAGAAGCTCGGCGTGGCCAGCTCGGCCAAGTGGCTGACTGCCGAGGGATGGGACCAGCCGGCGACACCCGTGGGCTCCGACTTCGCCAAGAGCTACCATATCGGCGACCCCGCGCTCGACAATGCCATCCTTGCGCTCAAGATGAACGGTGAGCCGATCCCGGCGGTGCACGGGGGCCCGGTTCGCCTGATCATCCCCGGCTACTACGGCAACATGAACGTCAAGTTCCTCACCGTGCTGCAATTTGCCGCCGAACAGTCGCCGAGCGCCTACCAGTCGGTCGGCTACCGCATGCCGCTGAAGCCGGTCGAGCCCGGCCAGTTCGAGGCCAACGACTACACGCTGGAGAACAGCCGCCCGACCTACGGGCACAAGATCAAGAGCGTGATCTTCTCGCCGCTGCCCGAAGACAAGCCCAAGGCGGGCGAGCACCACATCACCGGCGTTGCCTTCAACGACGGAATGGCCGAGATCACCATGGTCGAGGTGTCGAGCGACGGCGGCAAGACATGGACCAAGGCCAAGATCGAGCCGGCCGAGAGCCCCTGGGCCTGGTACCACTGGTCCGCCAGGCGCAAGCTTTCCTCAGGCAAGAATGTGCTGATGACGCGCGCCACTGACGCACTGGGGCGCAGCCAGCCGATGAACGGGCTCACCCGCTGGAACCCGCGCGGTTACGAGTGGAACGGCGTTCAGCATCTCGAGATCACCGTCTGATCGGACCGGGGCGACGCATTTGCGCGTTGCCCCGCCCTTTCCCCTTTACCTGGAGCCGCACGTGCTACGGGCTTTCCTCCTTCTGTTTCTCTCAGGCGCGGCACCTTCGGCCATGGCCGCGGAGCAGCGCATCGAATTGCCGAAAGGCCCGGGGCGCGATCTCGTCTATGGCCAGTGCCAGACCTGCCACGACCTGCAATCGCTGCGCGATTCGGCGGGGATCGGCCGGGGGGCCTGGGACGCGGTGCTCGACAACATGCGCAACTTCGGGCTGCGGATCAGCAACGACCAGCGGGCGCGGATCCTCGATTACCTCGCCACCTATCTCGGGCCGAACCCACCACAGGAGTCACGCAGCGCCTCGGCGGCCTCCGAAAGCCCGGCCGACGGCGCACGGGTCTTCTCCGACATATGCAGCGCCTGCCACCAGCCGGACGGGGCCGGCGAGGACAAAAAATTCCCGCCGCTGGCGGGCAACGCCGATCTTTTCCTTTCGCCGCAGTTCCCGGCCCTGGTGGTGCTCAACGGCATGAGGGGCGCCATCGAGGTGGAAGGCAAGCCCTTCGACAACGTCATGCCCTCGTTCGATTTCCTCTCGAACGCGGAGATCGCTGCGGTGCTGAACTACGTGCGCGGCCAATGGGGCAACGACGCGCTGACCCCATCCGGCATGGACAAGCTGTCGCCTGACGACATCGCTGCGGCGCGCCAGAAGAGCATGACCGCCGAGGACGTCCATGCCCTGCGCAAGGGACTTGTGCCATAGCCGGCGACTGCGCCGTTTCGCGGACGCCAGCTGCGCGCTGTGAGCAAGGTCGCTTGACGTCGCGCACGACCAGCTCGCCAACGGCAGGAGGTTTTCGCGCGTTGAACCCCATCGACGACGTGACCAAGGAACGCCTGGCGGCGACCCGGGATACCGCGCTTGCGGGCAAGCCGGCGGAGTGCGCGCCGGCCATCCTGATCGGCCGGCGCGGGAAGCCCAAGGCCGTCGTCAGCGACAACGGCACCGAGGTCACCTCCACAGCGGTGCTGGCCGTCACCCGGAACAGGAAGCTCGACCGGCGCCATAGCGCGCCTGGCAAGCGAACTCGAGACACGCTTTCTCGGAGAGCCTCCAGGGCCGGAGGCGCGAGGAGTGCCTCAGCGAGCACCTGTTCTGGTCGATGGGGCACGCTCGCGTCGTCATCGCCGGGTGGGCGACGGACGAGCGCGCCCGCCGGCCGCACTGGGCGATCGGCGACCAAACGCCTGCGGCCAGGGCCGCGGCACTGAACACGCAATGGCCACCGGCGCGCCGCCCGATCGAGGGCTCCACGCCGATGGAAGTCGCTCACGCCGCGCACATGCGCAATGCGCAACCCGGAATTCCAGTCGCCGGCGGATGAGCGACGGGGCACGTCAGATCGGCTCCGCCAGCCTCTACCTCGGGACAACTCGGCGTACCTTTTACGCACCGATCACGCCGTTCGGGTTGCTGGCCGGGGGCGTCTGTTTCGGCCGCTCAAATCGGCACCAAGCCCGCTAATCGCGGCCCGTGCCGGCGGATGAACTACGTCCGGTATAGTGCAATAGGTCCATGACAACCTGAAGTTGTACTTTGAAAGCAAATGGAATTTTTTCTGGATTTGCCGTAATGTGACCGTCAACTCGCGTGTTTTCCAACGTGACGTCAAGTGAGGGGGTAAGGTGATGAAAATCGGTATGATGGCTTTTGCCGCCGCGGCGGCGGTTTCGGTGGCGGCGATCTCGGCGGGGTCAGTGGCGTTTGGACAGTCCGCCAGCGACGTCGTCACGATCGACGGCGATTTTTGCAAGGTTTACGACGCAGAGACGCCTCGGAAGATTTTCACGATTTTTCCGCCTTCAAATGGCGGCAGTGCGTTCGTGGAGAAAACGATCACGCCGGCGGGGATCCTCAAATTCACCTGCAGCGGCACGCTTCCGGATGGCGCTGTTCCGCCCACGCAAAGAGCGATCTTGCTGACCGAGTCGGACGTGAACAACCCCTGCACAATCAGGCTCGATCCTAAGATCGTTCAGACGACTGACGACTGGCAGGAAGTCATTACGCCTTCCGGGCAGGTAAACGTGACCTGCTTGTACAATCCAAACTCGCCATAGCCGACGCCAGACCAGTTCGCACCGGCGCCAGGTAGCCGGGCCGGAGACGCATCGCGCGCAGCGGGTCAGGCCGCGACCGGCCGGTTGGTCATGGCATCCGCGCGGCCGCGCAGCGCGGCTGCAAACGCCGCCCTGCCGCGGCTATTGACCCGTTGCCGATGCCTGGCCGTTGCGCTCGGAGGCGTCGAGCGCTCGCTGAACGATGGCGCGCAGCTTTGGATCACCGTTCGCGGCGGCCAGGCGCAGCCGCTGCCAGGCGGCATCGGTGCCGATGCGGGCAAGACCGTCCACCGCCAGGCTGAACACCCCGGGATCGGTATCGTGCGAGAGCACCGCTCCCAGGGGATCGACTGCCTCGATGCCCCAGGTTCTGGCGAGTCCGCGCACCGCTGCGCGCCGGATCGCGGTGTTGTCGTCGTGGAGCTGCTCGATCAGCACGGCCCGGGCCTCGGGCGCGCGGATGCGGCCGAGCGCCATGGTCGCGAGGATGCGGATCGAGATGTTCGGGTCGTTCCGGGCCTGGGCGATCAGGTCGTCGAGCGGCGGGTGTTCGAAGCCGTTGATGGCGCGCTGCAGGGCCTTCTGGCGTGCCTTGAGATCGTCGCGCTCGGTCGGGGCGGCGCGGGCACGGGCGGGCCGCGGCGCGGCAGCGGCCGCGCCGGCCGTGCCGGGTGCGGTGGCGGGGGTGGAGCAGTCGCCGGTCGAGAGGATCAGCAGCCGCACCATGCGGTCGCGCGCCGCCGCACCGTCGGGGTGATACTCGGCGACCCAGGAGCAGCCGCGCAGCAGGGTCTCGAGCAGGTCGGCAAGCGGGACGCGGGAGCGGGACAGGCTGACCTGCTCGTCGAGCGGGCCCGGCGCGACCAGCTTGAAGCCCGCCTGGCGCGCGAGGTCGTGCAGCGCGGCGAGCAGGGACGCGTGGCGCAGCTCGGCCGACACCGTGGCGCCGTCGACGCTGAGCCGCAGCTCGCGTCCCCTGTCGGCCGGAGCGCCGCCATCCGCCGGCACGCCCACACCGCAGGCCAGCACTCCGGCCAGCACACAGCCGCCCCGCGCGCGATGCCACCCGTTCGACATGGACCCGGTCCCACCCCTTCGCCCAGCGCGCGCAGCATAGCGCAAACGGCGCGCCGGGGATAGCGTCAGCGGTCCTCGGGGGAGGCCGGCGGGGCGTCGTCCACCGGCTTGCCGGGGCTGGCCTCGGCAGTCTCGGCGATCCGGCCGGTCTCGTCGGCGACCGGCGCGGGCGCGGGCCTGCCTTGCATGGCCACGTGCATCGGCGGCGCGTTGCCCTGCTTGTCCTCGCCGAAATAGATGGTCTGGTGCGGGAACGGGATCTCGATGCCGCGCTCGTCGAAGACGCGCTTGAGCACGCCGTTGTAGGCGCGGCCCACGCCCCACTGCTTGCCGGGCAGCGTCTTGATGCGGGCGCGCACCATCACGGCGCTGTCGCCGAAGGAATTGAGGCCGAACCACTCGAGATCGCCCATCAGCAGGGGGGCCTGGTCGGGATCGGCGCGCAGCTCGTCATAGGCGTCGTGCATGGCCTGTTTCACCTCATCGACGTTCTCGCGGTAGGCCACGCCCATGTCGCAGACATAATAGGCGAAGCCGCGCATGAAGTTCGAGACCATGTCCACCGAGGAGAACGGGATGATGTGGTAGGTGCCGTTGAGGTCGCGCAGGCTGACCGAGCGGATGGTCAGCCGCTCGACCACGCCGGTGGTGCCGCCCGCGGTGACCACGTCGCCCACGTTGATGGCGTTCTCGAACTGGATGAAGACGCCGGTGATGATGTCCTGCACCAGCTTCTGCGCGCCGAAGCCGATGGCGAGCCCGAGCACGCCGGCCGAGGCCAGCAGCGGCCCGATGTTGAGCCCCGCCTCGGACATGGCGAACATCAGGGTGATCACCAGGACGGCGATGGTCGCGGCGTTGCGCAGGAGCGTGAGCAGGGTCTGCTCGCGCGAGGTGGGCGGGCGGCCGTAGTCGGGATTGAGGCGCCAGTCGACCCACGAGCCCATGGCCAGCCAGACGAGGGAGCCCAGGACCAGGATCAGGGCGACGCCGATGACCTGGCCCGAGAACTGGGCGCCGAGCCGGCTGCCCAGCCAGCCGCCCGCGTCGATCAGCCCCACGGTGTCGAGGGCGAACAGGATCACCGCGGCAACCACCAGGACGTGGAAGGCCAGCAGCACCTTGGGCACGAAGGCGTTGAGGCGGCGCTCGAGCAGCGGCAGGCGCTTGTTCACCGCGTCGGGCAGGCTCACACCGCGGGCGATGGCGCGCCTGAGCCACGTGGCGGCGATGTAGCCCACGATCACCGCGAGAAGGATCTGGCCCGAGGCGCCGAGCACCGGGAACAGCATGTTGCCCGGCCGCGCCAGCACGATCAGCGCCAGGCCCGCCAGGTAGATGAGCGCCGGCCAGTGCCAGTGCCGCGCCAGCAGGCCGAGCGTGCCCGGGCGCCGCCCGCCATTGCCGGACAGCCAGTCCGCCACCGGCCGGCGCTTGGCGAGCACCATGCCGGCCAGCACGGCGAGGGCGATCAGGCCGATCACCGCGCCGACCGCCCGGCCCGCCGACCACGACACCTGCTGGGTCGCCACGGGCACGACCAGCACCTGGCCGTAGCCGAGCAGAGCGATCAAGCGCACCAGCCAGCGGTCGAGAAAGCGCACCGCGCCGTCGCGCAAGGGCAGCAGGCGCAGTTCGGCGGCACCCGGCGCGATCAGGGCCCGCAGCACCACCTTGGCCAGCTGCACCGCGAGGAAGGCGTTGAGGTAGAGCGTCTGCAGAATCGCGATACTGCCGAATTCGCCAAAGGCGGTGACCGCGATGGCATAGCCCGCCGCCCAGGCCGCGACGACCACCAGCGCGTCGATGCCGGTCGAGGCGATTGCCAGGATGAGCGTGCGCCAGAAGCCCGCGCGGGCCGCCGCCCGGCCCATGGCGCCCCAGAGCCGGCGGGCGAGGCTGCGCAGCACCAGGAACACCGCGTAGGATGCGGCAATCGTCAGCGCCAGATTCTTGAGGCTGTCGCTGAGCTTGCTGAGGTCGGCCTGGCCGAGCGCGGAGAAGGTATCGGGTGCGTGCGAGAGCTGGTTCCAGAAGCCCTGGATCGCGGTTGCGGTCGCCTGGGCGGCAGACTGCGTCGCTTCGGCGATACGGCGGATGACCGACGGCCCCGGCCCCGATTGCGTGCCCGGCGCGGCGGCTGAGGCGGTCGGTGCTGCGGCGCCCTTGGAGCCGGCAGCGCCCTTGGCGGCGATCTGCTCGAGCTGCTTGATCAGGGCCTCGCGGGCGCGGTCGTCGCGCAGCACCTTGATCAGCGCCTCGGCGTTGCTGGCGGCGGTGTCGGGCTGGGTGGCGCTGTGCTGCGCGGCGGCCTTGGGAGGGGAGGGCAGCGGCGAGCGTGCCGCGGCCGGCAGCGCAAGGGAGAGGATCAGGACCACGGCGGCCACGAGGGCGTGGGCGTACGCGAACGGCGATGCGTGGCTGACGGCGTGTCGGTGCAAGGTTTCCCTCCCGTGCGGGTCTGCGCAGTGCTGAACGTCTGGCCAGGCGCCGCGCTGCCCGCGCGGCGCGGCGGCAGACGGTTTATCCGCCGGGCGCGCAGGGTGCAAATCGGCGGCCGGGCGCGCGCGCTCAGGCGATGCCCGGCACCTTCTACGCGCCGTCGTCCGCGATGGATCACCCGCCCCGGGGCGCACCGGGCTCAGGTGCCCGCGGGCTAATCGGAGTACCTCATGTTGGCGGCGCGCAACCGGCGGATCAGCGTGCGGATATAAGCCAGCGCCTCTGCCGGGCTGGCCTCGAGCAGATCGAGGATTTCGTCGGGGGTGTAGGCGACGCAGACCGTTGTCCGGGCTGCTATCACCGTCGCGGTGCGCGGCGAGTCGTCGATGATGCCCATCTCGCCGAACACCTCGCCATAGCCGAGCCGCTCGGTCACGCGCCAGCCCGCCTCGCCGGAGATGCGGTCGGTGCCGATGCGGACCTCGACCTCGCCCGAGACGATCTGGTAGCACAGATCGCTCGGGTCGCCGGCGGCGAAGATCTGCTGTCCGGCCTCGAATGTGATGCGCTTCATCGCCGGGTCTCCCGCCTGGTGGTTCGTTGCTTCGCCGCGCTTGCCTCGCTGCCGAATTTTTCAGAAAACCCGGGGAGCGGGAAGGGCAATCGCGCCCGGGTGATACGGCGCGGAGGGGGCGGCATGATCCGCGTGAGCGACGACATCGCCATCGAGCCCTGGGAGATCACCGAGACCTTCGCGCGCGCCGGCGGCCCCGGCGGGCAGAACGTGAACAAGGTCGAGACCGCGGTCTCGCTGCGCTTCGAGGCGGCGCGCTCGCCCAACCTGCCCGAGGCGGTCAAGGCGCGGCTGAAGCGGCTGGCCGGGCGACGCTGGACCGCGGACGGTGCCGTGGTGATCGAGGCGCGGCGCTACCGCAGCCAGGCGCGCAACCGCGAGGACGCGCGCGAGCGGCTGGCGGCGCTGATCCAGCGTGCGACCGAGAAGCCGAAGCGGCGGGTGCCGACCAAGCCCTCGAAGGCGGCGAAGCGGCGGCGGGTGGAGGCGAAGGCGCGGCGCGGCCAGGTGAAGCGGCTGCGCGAGGCGCCGCGGGGGGAGGACTAGGCCGCCCACGGGTCGGGGCGGCTAGGCTGCGATGGCCCTGCCGATGTGCGCGGCCGCGGCGGCGACGCCCGAGCCGCCCACCGGTGCGCCCATGGCGGCGAGGGCGGACTCGATGGTGCCGAGCGCGCCGAGCACCATGGGCGGGTTCAGGTGCCCCATATGGCCGATGCGGAAGGTGCACGCCTCCAACTCGCCGAGGCCGATGCCCAGGGTGAGCCCGGCCTGCTCCTCGGCGGTGCGGCGCAGGCGCGCGGCGTCGATCGAGCCGGTCAGCACGGTGGTGACCGAGTCCGAGCGCTCGGCCGGCTCGGTGACGTTGAACTCGATGCCGCCGGGGCTGGCCCAGGCGGCAACGGCGGCGCGGACCGCCTCGCCGAACACGGCGTGCCGGGCCCAGACGTTCTCGAGCCCCTCCTCGGCGATCATGTCGAGCGCCTCGCGCAGCGCATAGAGGTGCGGCACCGGCGGCGTGCCGCAGTAGCGCCAGTAATGCGGGCCGTCGCCCATGCGGGGGGTCCAGTTCCAGTAGGCGCTGCGCAGGTCGGCGCGCTCGTGCACCGCAAGCGCCCGCTCGCCCGCCCAGGTGAAGCCCAGCCCCGGGGGCACCATCAGCCCCTTCTGCGAGCCGCCCACGGTCACGTCCACGCCCCAGGCGTCCATCTCGTAGGGCACGCAGCCCAGTGAGGCGATGCAGTCGACCATCAGGAGCGCCGGGTGGCCGGCGGCGTCGATGGCGCGGCGGATCGCGGCGATGTCGTTGATGACCGAGGAGGCGGTGTCGACCTGCACCACGAGGACGGCCTTGATGGCGTGCGCGCGGTCGGCGCGCAGGCGGTCCTCCACCGCAGCCGGATCGACGGCGCGGCGCTTCGGCGCATGCAGGGTCTCGATCTCGAGGCCCAGCGTGCGGGCCATCTCGCCCCAGCTCACGGCGAAGCGGCCCGATTCGAGCACCAGCACGCGCTCGCCGCGGCTCAAGCAGTTGCTCAGCGCCATCTCCCAGGCGCCGTGGCCGTTGCAGCTGGCGACGAAGGCATGGCCGGCGGTGCGCGCGATCGCCGGCAGCTCGGCCAGCACCGAGTTGGAAAGCTCGACCAGCGCACCTTCGTAGATGTTCGGCATCGGCCGGTGCATGGCGGCGAGAACTCGGTCGGGGATCACCGAGGGGCCGGGGATGGCGACGAGCGGACGGCCGAACTTCAGCGACATGAGAGTGAGCCTTCGACATTTGAACCGGCGCGCAGGCTAGCGGCGGATGCCGGGAAGGCAAGCGCTCAATCGCTGATGGCGGCGATCACGCGGCGTTATGCCGGGGCAGCCCCGCGGCGGCTTGGCGGACGGTGCCGCCCCTTGCGGCAAAATTTCAACAAATCGACATAAAATGGCCCCGCAGAATGTCATTTTTGCCGGTTTGCATGTAATTCTGTGCCGACCGCTTGGGGGTGGAATGTGGTCTCGATGATGCGGCCGTTGATCAGTGTGGCGTTCGGGGTGCTGGCCTGGGCCGCGATGGCAGGCCTGCGCGCGCCGCCGATGAGCGACGCCGAGCAGGCCGGCTTCGACCAGGCCTGCCGCTACTACGAGGCGCGGGCAGCGATGGCGCGGCAGGCACAGCCTGGGGAATTCGTGGTCATCCTGGCCGAGGCCTGTTCCAGGGCCGAGCGGCTGCTCGAGAACGGCACGCCCGAGCAGCGCCGGCGTTCGGGTGTGCTGCTCGACCGGATCGCCGCGCTGCGCGCCACGGTGGTGGGGCTGAACGCCGCGGCGGCCGGGCGCGGCAGGGCGGACGGCCTGCCGGTCACGCCCTCGGGCGAGTTCCTGATCGCGCACCGCCTGGGCGTGCTGAAGGCCTTTCACGCCTGGCTTGACACAGGCGTGCAGTTCTCGGTTGCCTCCTACCCCTGAGGTCAACCGGGAGGCGCCCGTGCCGGGTACCGTGCGAATCGCCATGTGGTCGGGGCCGCGCAACATCTCGACGGCGATGATGCGCGCCTGGGAGAGCCGCGCCGACACGCAGGTGACGGACGAGCCGTTCTATGCCTGCTATCTGAGGGCCACCGGGCGGGACCACCCGATGCGCGAGGCGGTGATCGCGTCGCAGCCGGGCGACTGGCAGGCGGTGGCGCGCGCCTGTGCGGCGGACACCGACGCGCCCATCCACTTCCAAAAGCACATGTGCCAGCACATGATCGCCGAGGCGCCGTCGGGGTGGATGGCGGCCTGCCGGCACGCCTTCCTGATCCGGCCGCCTGAGGCGGTGGCGGCCTCGTTCCGCGAGCGCTGGCCCGGCATGGGCGCGGACGACGGGGCGGACGACCTGGGCTTTCGCCGCCAGGCCGAGCTGTTCGAGCATGTGCGCGGGCTGACCGGCGCGATTCCCCCGGTGATCGAGGCCGACGACGTGCTGCGTGCGCCAGAGGCGGCGCTGGGCGCGCTGTGCGCGGCTTTGGGGGTGGCGTTCGACCCGGCGATGCTGGGCTGGGCGCCGGGGCCCCGCGCCTCGGACGGGGTCTGGGGGGCGCACTGGTATGCGCGGCTCTACCGCACCACGGGCTTCGCGCCGCCGCGCCCGGCCGGGCCGGTGCCCCAGGGGCTGGAGGACATCGTCGCCCGGTGCCGGCCGTTCTATGAACGGCTCAGGGCGCACAGGCTGGCGCTGTGAGACCGGGGTGAGCGATGCCGCGCTTTGCCGCCAACCTGACCGTGATGTTCACCGAGCGCCCCTTCCTCGACCGCTTCGAGGCGGCTGCGGCGGCGGGGTTCCGGGCGGTGGAAGTCCTGTTCCCCTATGACTGGCCGGCGGCGGAGATCCGCGCGGCGCTGGAGGGGGCCGAGCTGGAGCTAGCGCTGTTCAACGTGCCGCCGGGCGACTGGGCGGCGGGCGAGCGCGGGCTGGCGGCCCTGCCCGGCCGCGAGGCGGCGTTCCGCGCCGCCTTCGCGCAGGCGCTGGACTATGCGGCGGTGCTGCACCCCGGGCGAGTGCACGTGATGGCGGGGCTGGCCGCAGGCGCGGCGGCGCGCGAGACCTATGTCGCCAACCTGGCCTGGGCGGCGCAGGCCGCCGGCGCACAGGGCCTGACCATCGAGCCGATCAACAGCCGCGACATGCCGGGCTATCACCTGGCGACCTCATCCGAGGCCGTGGCGGTGCTCGACCGGGTGGGGGCGGGCAATCTCGGCCTGCAGCTCGACCTCTATCACGCGCAGATCATGGAAGGGGACCTGACGCGCCGGATCGAGCGGCTGGCGGCCCGACTCGCGCATGTGCAGATCGCCGGCGTGCCGGACCGGCACGAGCCCGATGAGGGCGAGGTGAACTACGCCCACCTCTTGGCGCTCCTGGACCGGCTGGGCTATGCCGGCTTCGTGGGCTGCGAGTACCGCCCGCGCGGGCGCACGGAGGACGGGCTGGGGTGGCTTGAGGCGGCCCGGGGTTGATGGCGCCGATCGGTTCCCGGGCCTGACAGGCGGGGCCTTGCGTCTTCGAAGCAAGGGGGCCGGGCTCGGTGCCGGCTCCCTCTGTTTTCAAGCGCCTCAGTAGGTCACGGTGACGATATTGGAGCAAGAACCGCCGGTAGTGTGCTCGCAGATCTGGAAGTTGTAGCTTCCGCTGCCCTTGTTGCCGAGGCTGTAGGTGTAGGGGCTGCTAGAAGTTGCCACTGTGTCTACGACGACGCCGTCCTGGTGGATATCGACATTTGCTGACGCTGCGCCGCTCCACGTCAGGTCAACGGTTTGCACCCCTTTAACCTTGTAGGCGTTCGCGGTGAGAGTAAAGGAGCTGCCGCCTCCGCTACCGCCCGACACCGAAACGGTCTGACTCGCGGGCGCACTGCTGGCCCCGCCATTATCGGTGACGGTCAGGGTGACGGTGTAGCTGCCGCCGGCCGTGTAGTTGTGGGTCGGGTTCTGCAAGGTCGAGGTGCCCCCATCGCCGAAATTCCAGGCCCAGCCGGTGACCGTGCCGTCGGGGTCAGTCGAGGCATCGGTGAACGTGCAGTCGAGGCTCGAGCAACTATAGCTGAAGCTCGCCGACGGCGGCTGGTTGGTCGAGGTGCTCGACTGCGAAACCGTGACTGTGGTGCTGGTGTTGGCAGTTCCATTATAGGTGACGCCGGTTCCGCCGATACCGGTGACCTGGAAGGTGACACTACCGATATTGTTCTTGAGGTTGCTCTTGGTGATCGTGCACCAGCCGGTCGAGTCGGTCGTGCAACTGCCGCCGCCGTTGGTGCCGCTGATCCAGCTTCCGTTCACGATGGCCCCCGGGACCGGCAGGCCCAGGTCGCTCTCCTTCACGAGCACGCGCACCTGCGCGTCCCAGCGCCCGCCATGCACGACGCTAGTGCCGTCGAGGCTGGCGACATGGGCAGTGACGGCCATCGCCACGGTGTGGCTGGTGCTGCTGGAAAGTCCGCCGCTGTCGGTGACCGTCAGGCCGACCGTGTAGGTGCCCGGAACCGTATAGAGGACCTGCAAAGGATAAATCAGATCCCAATCCGAATTGTTCGTGTCTCCGTCGCCGAAAGACCATTCCCAGGAAGTGGTCGGGACGCCACCATCGTCGGTCGATGTGTTGTGGAAATCGCAAGTCCAGCCGCCGACGGTAGCGTTGAATGGACACGGGTTCTGCGGCACCGTGAAGGAGGCGACCGGCGCCTGGTTCGCAACGGTCACGCTCTTGCTGGTGCTGTCGGTGCCGCCGTCGTTGTCCGTTGCCGTCAGGGTGACGGTGTAGGTACCGGCGGCGGCGTAGCTGTGCGTCGGGTTCTGCGCCGTCGAGGCGCCCCCGTCACCGAAGTCCCACGACCAGCCAGTAACCGTGCCGTCGGGGTCAGTCGAGGTGTCGGTGAACCTGCAGTCGAGTACCGAACAGTCGGAGGTGAAGTTCGCCGTCGGCGGGGTGTTGGACGACGAACTGGCGGAGACGCTCTGGCTGATGATGTCGGTGGCGCCCTGATTGTCCGTCACCGTTAATTTAACCGTGTAGGTGCCGCCGGCGGCATAGGTATGGCTGGGCGTCACCCCGCTGCCGGTCGAGCCGTCGCCGAAGTCCCAAGCGTAGCTGGCGATGGTGCCATCGCTGTCCGATGATCCGGACGCGTCGAAATTGCAGGTCAGGTTCGTGCAGGAAGACGAGAAGGCGGCTATCGGTGGGTGGTTGCCGGCACCCCCGCCAGCCGCCGCGACCGCCTGGTCGGCCTGGACGAAACCGAAGCCGGTGTCGAAGTCGAAGCCGGTCGTGGTGTCCTCGGGCGTGCCCTCGGGCCGCGGGTTCATGTTCAGCGCCGTCGACTCGAGGTCATGGTAGATCTGCGCGGGCGTGAGCGAGGGATTGGCCTGGAGCATCAGCGCGGCGACGCCTGCGGCGTGCGGCGCCGCTGCCGAAGTGCCGAAGAAGTTCGGCCAGGTGTCGGTGTCTCGCGTGCTGTCGGCATAGAAGAAGGTGGTGTTGGCACCGTCCGGTCCGACGATTTCGGGCTTGAGGCGCACCTCTTCGCTGGTCAGCCGATTGCCGGCCTGGTCGAACAGGATCGGCGTGCCGCCGGCCGACGAGAAAGACTCGAGTTGCGCCGTCTCGGCTCCCGAGGCGTTCAGTTCGCAGTCGTCCCAGGTTTGCGACGTCGCCCCCGTGGTATCGCACCCGCCTCCGGGCGTCGCCTGCCAGTAGGCGGCTCCGACGGCCTCGGCGCTGGCGGCGTTGGAGTGGCCGTAATTGGTCGAGGAATTGGTGGCGTAGTCCCAGGTGACCCCACCGTTGAACACGATGTACTTCATCTTGCCGGGCGCCGGGCCGCTGTAGTGCGCGATCAGCAGGTCGTAGGTCCCCGGAGCCACGCAGCCCACGCAGTTGCCGGCATTGAACTGAAGGATCTCGATCGGGTCTCCGGTGCCACCATTGTTGAGGGCGTTGTTGTCGGTGCTGCTGGCGACCAGCGAAGAAGTGCCGCTCGCATCAGCCGGCGTCGTAAGGTAGATGTCCATGTCGCTCTGCGACTGGCCGAAAGGCTGGTCCCATTGCAGCACGAGCGAGACCACGGTGGGGCTGGTGTAGTTCGGGATGGTGAGGGTCTGGCTCCAGTCTCCCGGATTGGCGGCAGTCCCTTCGACTCTGTCGAAAGCCTGCAGCATGCCCCGGTCTTCGAGTCCGAAAAGACCCTGGACGTAAAACTCCTCGCCACTGGGATAGAAGGCGTCCTCGTAGCTCTGGCGGGCGGCGTTGCCGGCGGCAGAGAAGTACGGGATGCCCTGAGCGACCACGCTGTCGACCGCCTGGGCCACGATACCGTCCTGGAACATCGGCTCGGTGAAGTAGAAGACGTCGTCGACGATGACGTTGGCCGCGCCGCCCTGCGGCCCGGTGTCGGCCAGCTGGGTGATGCCATTGGCGAAGTCGGCCATGCCGTTGTAGGCGGTGTGGAAGGCGAAGTTGGTGCCCGGCGCAACGTCATAGGCGAGCTGCATCATGGCCCGGCCTTCGTCGAGGCCGGAGTTCGGGGATTCTTCCAGCACCTTGATGCCCGCCGGCAGGTCGCCGGTGGACTGATCGGTGGCGTAGCCGTTCTTCAGGTTGAAGCTGTCCGAGAGCACGCCAATGCGGAGCCCGGCGCCGGTGTAGCCGCTGTTCTGCACGGCGTCGGCGTACATGGCGGCGACGCCCCCGCTGGTGACCTCGCCGACATTGACCATGGGTTTGAATGAGGCGGAGATCGCCTGCAGCCCGGGCAGCTCGACGGCGCGGGCGATGGCGCCGTAGGGCAGCTGGCCCGAGATGACCTGCTTGTAGACGCTGGCATGCTGCATGCCGAGCTTCTCGAGCGCAGTCAGCAGGGCCTGCGGATCGCCGGTGGCAACGACGTCGACGACGATGTGGCCGGGGGTGAACTGGAGGGTGGTGTTCGAGGGCTGGAACGCGCCCGACACGCCCTGGCGCTGGTGCGCGGCGAACTCGAGCGCGACCTCGCGAAGGGCACCGTTGGCCTTGGACCAGGCGCCTTGCGGCTTGCCGAGAAGCCCCGGCGGCGTGCCCGGCTGCGCGCCCGATCCAATCGGCAGCGTCGCCTCGGCAGCACCTGCGATCTGCGGGGAAGCCATTGCGAACGCAAACAAAAGACCCACGACCCAAGTCCGAGTATTGGGTGCCATCGCAAATCCCCTCTCGTCGCGTGTACTGCCTCAACAAATTGTTCTTGGAAGTTGATTCAAAAATCCCCGCATCTGCACGAGTTGTCAAGCAAAACCGTCCTTCCGGAATGCAACCAGGCACGGAATTTCGTTCCGTAATACAATTATTACGCGAGTAATGCGGAGCCACTTTCCCGAAACCGGACATGCGGCTTGCGCGCCGCGCCGCGGGCCCCTTGCGCCCGTGTGCGTTTGACCGTAAATGCCCGGGTGCCGCTGCATGCAGGGGTGTAGCTCAGTTGGTAGAGCGGCGGTCTCCAAAACCGCAGGTCGGGGGTTCGAGACCCTCCGCCCCTGCCAGCGGCGAAAGCTGAGAGGACAGGCAGGCCCATGATCAATCCAGCCCAGTTCATCGCCCAGGTCCGCGCCGAGGCGTCCAAGGTGGTCTGGCCCTCCCGCAAGGAGGCCGGGATCACCACGCTGATGGTGCTGGCGCTTTCGGCGCTCACGGCAATCTTTTTCGTGGTCGTCGACTTCTTCCTGCACATCGGGGTGGACACGATCCTCGGGTTCCGGGGGGGTTGATTTTCCGGGCGTTTCGGTCTATCGGGCGAACTCTTCACAGACAGCGCGGCGCGCGCCGATTCGGGCTGCGCGCCCTTATGGTTGGGGCCCGCACCGAAACCACTGAGTTCACAAGGGGTTAGGGCGGCAAGGCGGTCGTATCCCGGGTGCCCGGCTCAGCGGGGCTCGCCGACCGGAGGCAAGGAACGCGACGCATGGCGAAACGCTGGTACTCGGTCCACGTTCTCTCGAACTTCGAGAAGAAGGTCGCTGAGGCGATTCGCGAGGCCGCGCGCGTGCAGAGCCTCGAGGACGAGATCGAGGAGGTGCTAGTCCCCACCGAGGAGGTGGTGGAGATCCGCCGCGGCCAGAAGGTCAATGTCGAGCGCCGCTTCATGCCCGGCTACGTGCTGGTCAAGATGGAGATGAACGAGCGCACCTATCACGTCATCAACAACCTGCCCCGCGTGACCGGGTTCCTCGGCCCGCAGGGCAAGCCGACGCCGATGCGCGACGCGGAAGTGGCGCGCATCCTGCAGGAGGTCGAGGAGGGGGCCGAGCGGCCGCGCCCCGCCGTGACCTTCCAGGTCGGCGACAAGGTGAACGTGACCGACGGGCCGTTCGAGAGCTTCCAGGGCATGGTCGAGGACGTCGACGAGGACAACGCGCGGCTGAAGGTCTCGGTCTCGATCTTCGGCCGGGCGACACCGGTCGAGCTGGAGTACTCGCAGGTCGCCAAGACGGGCTGAGCCGGGGCGAGCTGAGAGCGCATCGTGGGAGGCGAGGACGGCGCGCCGTCCGGACCGGACCACGCCCCTGAAATCCCGCCCGGCGCGCCGGGCGGGCGCGGAGAGAGGAAAGCGAGAGCATGGCGAAGAAAGTCATCGGCACGCTGAAGCTGCAGGTGCCTGCCGGCAAGGCGAACCCGTCGCCGCCGATCGGCCCGGCGCTGGGCCAGCGCGGCATCAACATCATGGAGTTCTGCAAGCAGTTCAATGCGCGCAGCCAGGAGATCGAGCCGGGCGCGCCCTGCCCGACCATCATCACCTATTTCGCCGACAAGTCGTTCTCCTTCGAGATCAAG
Organism: Thermohalobaculum sp.; assembly: GCF_058622915.1. Lineage (NCBI taxonomy): Bacteria > Pseudomonadati > Pseudomonadota > Alphaproteobacteria > Rhodobacterales > Paracoccaceae > Thermohalobaculum > Thermohalobaculum sp. The sequence continues at coordinate 22,882 of NZ_JBZSYN010000029.1, forward strand.
ACGCCGCCGGCGTCCTACCTGATCAAGAAGGCGGCGCGGCTGAACGCGGGCGCCAAGATGCCGGGGCGCGAGACAGTCGGCTCGATCAGCGCCAAGCAGGTGCGCGACATTGCCGAGGCGAAGATGAAGGACCTCAACGCCACCTCGGTCGAGGCAGCGATGAAGACCATCGCCGGCGCCGCCAAGTCCATGGGTATCGAGGTGAGGGGCTGACGATGGCGAAGCACGGAAAGCGCCTGCGCGAGGCCAAGACCGCAGTCCGCGAGAACGGGCTGGTGGCGCTCGGCGAGGCGATCAAGTTCGTCAAGGCACATGCCAAGGCGAAGTTCGACGAGACCATCGAGTTGGCGATGAACCTGGGCGTCGACCCGCGCCATGCCGACCAGATGGTGCGCGGCTCGGTCAACCTGCCGAACGGCACCGGCAAGACCGTGCGCGTGGCCGTCTTCGCCCGGGGGCCGAAGGCCGAGGAGGCCGAAAAGGCGGGCGCCGACATGGTGGGCGCCGAGGACCTGGCCGAGGCCGTGCAGGGCGGCAAGATCGACTTCGATCGCTGCATCGCCACGCCGGACATGATGCCGGTGGTCGGGCGGCTGGGCAAGGTTCTGGGCCCGCGCGGCCTGATGCCGAATCCCAAGGTCGGCACAGTCACCAACGACGTGGCGCAGGCGGTGCAGGACGCCAAGGGCGGCCAGGTGCAGTTTCGCGTCGAGAAGGCCGGGATCGTGCATGCCGGCATCGGCAAGGCGAGCTTCGGCGAGGACAAGCTGCTGGAGAATGCGCAGGCCTTCGTCGATGCGATCCAGCGCGCCCGGCCGGCGGGCGCCAAGGGCACCTATCTGAAGAAGGTTGTGGTCAGCTCGACCATGGGCGCCGGCGTGCCGGTGGCGCTCGAGAGCCTGTCGCGCTGACACGCGAGATCCCCGGCGGCGGCGCCGGGGCTGAAGCCGGGGGGCTCGCCCCTCCGCCCGTCCGAGACGGTGGGTGGACCGGAAGGTCCGTAAGTCCCGCCATAGACGGGGACACGGTACAGGATCGGCCCTTCGGGGCGCGAGATTGGCCAGTCCCCGGACGGGGACCGGGTGCCGGGCGCGGGATGCGGCCGGTGCCGAACGGAGCCGGCGGCCCGCGAGGGTCGCCAAACTTGGAGTGGAAACCGTGGATAGAGCCCAGAAAGAAAAGGTGGTCGAGGAACTCGGCCAGGTCTTTTCCGAGGCTGGTGTCATCGTCGTGATGCACTACCAGGGCCTGACGGTTGCCGAGATGTCCGACCTTCGCACCCAGATGCGTGACGCTGGGGGCAAGGTCCGGGTCGCCAAGAACAGGCTCGCCAAGATCGCCCTCGAAGGCAAGCCGGGCCAGGGAATCGACGAGTACCTGACCGGCCAGACGGCCCTCGCCTACTCACCCGACCCCGTCGCGGCCCCCAAGGTCGTGGCGGAGTACGCCAAGAAGAACCAGAAGCTGGTGGTTCTCGGCGGCGCCATGGGGTCGACCATCCTCGATGCGGATGGGGTGAAGGAGTTGGCCTCGCTGCCCTCGCTGGACGAGCTGCGCGCCAAGCTGATCGGCCTGATCCAGGCCCCGGCTGGCAAGATTGCCCGGGTGGTCAGCACCCCGGGCACGCAGTTGGCGCGCGTTCTGGCCGCACGGGCCGAGAAGGAAGGCGAGGCGGCGTGAGCGCCGCCCCACGAGGCAACCGACGGGCCGGGGTAGGGCAAAGCGTCGCTCTTTCACCGGCATCTGTCGCGACACATATGAGGAACCGTAAATATGGCTGATCTTTCCAAGATCGTTGACGATCTGTCCAACCTGACCGTGCTCGAGGCTTCGGAGCTGTCGAAGCTGCTCGAGGAGAAGTGGGGCGTCTCGGCCGCCGCGCCGGTGGCCGTGGCGGCCGCAGGCGGTGCAGCTGCCGCCCCGGCCGAGGCCGAGGAGGAGAAGACCGAGTTCGACGTCATCCTCAAGGCCGCGGGCGCCGAGAAGATCAAGGTCATCAAGGAGGTCCGGGCCATCACCGGGCTGGGCCTGAAGGAGGCCAAGGACCTGGTCGAGGCCGGCGGCAAGGCGGTCAAGGAAGCTGCCTCGAAGGAGGAGGCCGAGAAGATCAAGGCGCAGCTCGAAGGAGCCGGTGCCGAGGTCGAGCTGAAGTGAGCGCGCGGGGCGTGCCCCGTGCGTAAATAAACAGCGAAAGGCTGGACCCGCCCTGGTGCGGGTCCAGCCCGCGTCGTCTCGGGCCGTGCCGGCGCACGGTCCAAGAGGACGCGGGAGCCAGGGGCCCGGGACACCGCCGGCGGGGGCCGCCGGCGCGCAGGCAAGGGGCCCTGCAACAGAGCGAGAGACGCCCCAGGGCCGCCGCCCCCCAGCGGCCAGGGCAGGCAGATGAGCCGAGGACGGATATGGGTGTTCTTTTCTCCGGGCGCAAAAGGATTCGGAAGCATTTCGGCAAGATCCGCGAAGTCGCGGACATGCCCAACCTCATCGAGGTGCAGAAGAGCTCATACGACCTGTTTTTGAAGAGCGGCGACGGCGACGTCCCGGCCGATGGGCAGGGCGTACAGGGCGTGTTCCAGTCGGTCTTCCCGATCACCGATTTCAACGAGACGGCGACGCTGGAGTTCGTGCGCTACGAGCTCGAGCACCCGAAATACGATGTCGAGGAATGCGTGCAGCGCGACATGACTTATGCCGCGCCGCTGCGCGTTACCCTGCGGCTGATCGTGTTCGACGTCGATGACGAGACCGGCGGGCGCTCGGTCAAGGACATCAAGGAGCAGGATGTCTACATGGGCGACATCCCGCTGATGACGCCGCACGGCACCTTCGTGGTGAACGGCACCGAGCGCGTGGTGGTCAGCCAGATGCATCGCTCGCCGGGCGTGTTCTTCGACCACGACAAGGGCAAGACGCACTCCTCGGGCAAGCTGCTGTTCGCCGGGCGCGTGATTCCCTATCGCGGCTCGTGGCTGGACTTCGAGTTCGACGCCAAGGACATCGTGCACGTGCGCATCGACCGGCGGCGCAAGCTGCCGGTGACGACGCTGTTCTACGCGCTGGGCATGACGCAGGAGGAGATCTGCGACCTGTTCTACGGCCGCGTGACCTTCACGCGAAACGGCGAGGGCTGGTCGGTGCCGCTCAATTTCGATCGGCTGCGCGGCGCCACGCCCGCCTATGACCTGATCGACGCCAAGAGCGGCGAGGTGGTGGCGGAGGCCGGCACCAAGATCAAGCCGCGCGAGCTGAAGAAGCTGGCCGAGGGCGGCGCGCGCAACGTGGTCGCGCCCTACGAGTCGATCGTCGGGCGCTACGCCGCCGTCGACATGGTCAACGAGGAGACCGGCGAGATCTATGTCGAGGCGGGCGACGAGCTGGACGCCGAGACGGTGGAGATGCTGGGCGAGCAGGGCATCGAGACCATCGAGACGCTGGATATCGACCACTTCAACGTCGGTGGCTACATTCGCAATACGCTGGCGCTCGACAAGAACGTGAGCCGCGAGACGGCGCTTCTGGACATCTACCGGGTGATGCGCCCGGGCGAGCCGCCGACCATCGAGGCGGCCGAGGCGATGTTCCAGTCGCTGTTCTTCGACCCCGAGCGCTACGACCTCTCCGCGGTCGGGCGCGTGAAGATGAACATGCGGCTCGAGCTCGACGCCCCCGACACCCAGCGCACGCTGACCAAGGAGGACATCCTGGCGGTGGTCAAGGCGCTGGTCGAACTGCGCGACGGGCGCGGCGAGGTGGACGACATCGACCATCTGGGCAACCGCCGCGTGCGCTCGGTGGGCGAGCTGATGGAGAACCAGTACCGCATCGGGCTCTTGCGCATGGAGCGCGCGATCCGCGAGCGCATGAGCTCGGTCGAGATCGATACCGTGATGCCGCAGGACCTGATCAACGCCAAGCCGGCGGCCGCGGCGGTGCGCGAGTTCTTCGGCTCGAGCCAGCTCAGCCAGTTCATGGACCAGACCAACCCGCTTTCGGAAGTCACCCACAAGCGGCGCCTCTCGGCGCTGGGTCCGGGCGGGCTGACGCGCGAGGACGCGCTGTTCGACATCTACCGCGTCATGCGCCCGGGCGAGCCGCCGACCGTAGAGA
>NZ_JBZSYN010000030.1:0-25991 GCF_058622915.1 Thermohalobaculum sp.
CGCACGCGCGGCTGACTGCGGCCTTTCGAGCCCGGGAGCCGTGACGTCGCGCCGAGACGCGGCTCAGCCCTCCTTCAGCAGCGCCTGGAGGCGGCGTTTCTCCTCGTCCGAAAGCGGCGCCTCGTTGGCCGCCGCTCGCGGCCGCCACCGGCGCATGTAGACCACGACTCTGAGCACGGTTCGCTCTCGACTGCGAGCGCCACCACGCAGTCCGGCAAATCTCCGCTCCATGCCTGCTGGGTCTCCTGCGTCGATTGCCCGGGCGCAGGCGAGCGGCCAAACCCGAGGCCTCAAGCCTCGTCCAGGTCGGGGATGGCCGAAAATGCGTCGCGCAGGGCTTCGGACCAGGAGCGGCTGATGCGGTTGAACTCGGCGTCGTCGGCCTCGATGCGGCGGCGCAGGGCGAAGCGGCACTCGCCGGTGCGGATCACGGCGAAGTCCAGGGGCATTCCAACCGAGAGGTTCGAGCGCAGCGTCGAGTCCATGGAGACGAAGGCCGCCTTCATTGCGGCGGCCAACGGTGTCTGGGGCGTGATGACGCGGTCGAGGATCGGCTTGCCGTACTTGTGCTCGCCGATCTGGAAATAGGGCGTGTCGTCGGTCGCCTCGATGAAATTGCCCGCCGCGTAGACGAGAAACAGCCGAAGCTCCCCGCCGGCGCGCTGGCCGGTGACGATCACGCTGGCATCCGTCCCCGCGCCCTGCTCGATCAGCGCCTCACGGTGGGTGGCGAGGGTGTCGCGCATGTGGCCGCCGACGATCTCGGCGACGCGGAACATCGATTCGGCGTTGAGGATGGTCGGGACCTCCTCGCCGTTCTCCGCCGCCTCGATAGCGTCCTCGACGCGGGTGATGACTTCCTGCGTGAGCGAGAGGTTGCCCGCGGTCATCAGGCAGATCGCCCGCTCGCCCGGCACCTCCCAGGTGAACATCTTGCGAAAGCGCAAGACGTTGTCGACGCCGGCATTGGTGCGCGTGTCGGCGAGCATCACCAGGCCGGCGCTCACCTTCAGTCCCATGCAGTAGGTCATCGCGAGGACTCCGCGCTATTGCCGGGACTGCTGCTGCGACTGCTGCTGCCGCGACTGTCCCTGCGCCTGCCCTTGCGCGACCTCCACGGCCACTGTCAAGTCGTCCGCGGAAGCCCCCTGGATCGAGCCGCGGATCGGCGCCGCGTCATCGGCGTCGAGCCCGGAGCACAGGCGGACATAGTGGTCGGTCGGGCAGACCTGGTTGGTGGGATCGAAGCCGACCCAACCCAAGCCGTCGAGATGCACTTCGGCCCAGGCATGCGTCTCCTGCAGCGGTGCGGCCTCGTCGAGCAGGTAGCCGACGACGTAGCGGGCCGGGACACGCGCGGCACGGGCCGCGGCGATGAACAGGTGCGTCTTGTCCTGGCACACCCCGGCGCCGAGGGCCAGCGCCTGCGCGGCGCTCGTGTCGCTCTGCGTCACGCCCGGGCGATAGACCACCGCCTCGTGCACGGCGGCCGAGAGGGCGTGCATCCGGGCGAGCGGCTCTTCGCCCTGGGCACCCTCGGCGAGGGCGCGTATCTCCGCGGTGACCCGCGTCAGCGGGGTCTGGCGCAGGAAGACGCCCGGGGGTGCGGCGCCGAAGCGGCCAATCACGCCGGCGGTGTCGGTGGCCTCGACCGTGCCTTCGGCGATGACCTCGGCGTGATCCGCGGCTCGGCCCGAGAACCACAGAGCCTCGCCGTCACCAAAGCCGTTGGTGAGCGCGGGCGAGACCGCTTCGCCATTGACGGTCACGCGCCAGTCGAGCGGCGCCTGCGCCTGCGTCGGTGCGGGGAAGAGCTTGAGCCGGAGCGCGACGCGCCCTGCGGGCGGGTCGTAGCGATGCTCGGTGCGGTGGCGGACGGTGAGGCGCATGGTCGGGGCTCAGAAATAATAGGCCTGGTAGATCTCGTCGGAGAGGCGGCGGTTGGTCGCGAGCGTCTCCTGAATGAACTCGTGCAGCCCGCCGTGGAACACCTCGCCCATTTCCAGGTCGTCGAGGCGCGCCAGCGTCTCCGAGGCCGTGCGGTGGCAGGCGTGGCGCTGCCCGTAGCCGCGCGCAAGGCGGTCGAGATGCGCCGCGAGCTGCTCGTAGCAAAAGGCGACCGAGCGGGGAAAGGCACGGTTCAGGATCAGGAAGTCGGCGATCTTCCAGGGCGTGTAGTCGCCGCGGTAGGCGTGGTGGAAGGCGCGCAGCCCCGAAGTCGCGTGCAGAACGCTGGTCCACTGGTAGTGATCGCGTCCGCCGCCGACCACGTCGGTTTCCGGCAAAAGAACGTAGTACTTCACGTCGAGGAGCCGAAGCGTGGTGTCCGCGCGCTCCACATGCGCGCCCACGACGAGGAAGTCGAAACGGTCGTCGCGCAGCATCGAGCTGGTCGCGGCGCCGCGGAACAGCGCGGTGCGCTGCTTGACCCAGTCGAGCAGCCCGGGCAGGTCGCGCTGGACGGTGGCGGTGTCGGTCCCCGCGAGCGTGCGCCAGCCCTCGTTCAGCGCCTCCCACACGTCGCGGGTCAGCGCCGTGCGCACCGCCCGGCCGTTGGCCCGCGCCCGCTCGAGGCAGGAGCAGATCGAGGAGGGATTGTCCCGATCGAGCATCAGCGTCTGGATCGCCGCCTTCTCGTCGATCACGGCATCGGGCTCGAACAGTTCGGCAGCGCCGGCGGCGAGGACGACCGAGCGCCACTCCTCCTGGCTGTAGGCGCGCGGCAGCATGGCCATGCGCTGACCCATCTCGATGATCCGCGCGGTCGCGCCGGCGCGCTCCATGTAGCGCGACATCCAGTACAGGTTCTCGGCGCTGCGGCTGAGCATCGGTCAGTCCTCCAGCACCCAGGTGTCCTTGACGCCGCCGCCCTGGCTGGAATTGACCACCAGCGAGTGCTCGCGCAGCGCCACCCGCGTCAGCCCGCCGGGGACCAGCCGGATGCGCTTGCCCACGAGGCAGAAGGGGCGAAAGTCCACGTGCCGCCCGCCGAGGCCGCGCGGGGCGAGCGTGGGCGCGGTGGACAGATCGAGGGTGGGCTGGGCGATGAAGCCGCCCGGGTTCTCGCGAATTCGCTTGGCGAAGGCGGTGCGCTCCTCGGCCGTCGCTTTCGGGCCGATCAGCATGCCGTAGCCGCCCGAGCCGTGGACCTCCTTGACCACCAGCTCGTCGAGGTGGCCCAGGACGTACTTGCACGCCTCCTCCTCGGCGCAGCGCCAGGTGGGCACGTTGTCGAGGATCGGCGCCTCGCCGAGATAGAAGCGGATGATCTCGGGGACATAGGTATAGACCGCCTTGTCATCGGCGACCCCCGCTCCCGGCGCCGAGCACAGCGTGACGCCGCCCGCGCGGTAGACGTTGAACAGGCCGGGGACGCCGAGGACGCTGTCGGGCCGGAAGGCCAGCGGGTCGATGAAATCGTCGTCGATGCGCTTGTAGATGACATCGACCCGCTGCGGCCCGCGCGTCGTGCGCATCCACACCAGGTTGTCCGCGACGAAGAGGTCCTGCGGCTCGACCAGCTCGATCCCCATCATGTCGGCAAGGAAGGAATGCTCGTAATAGGCCGAGTTGAACACGCCCGGCGTCAGCAGCACCACGTTCGGCGCGTCCTTGCAGGCGGGCGGCGCGACCTCCTCGAGCGTCTCGATCAACTCGTCGGGGTAGTCATCGACCGGCGAGACACCGCCCCCCGAGAAGAGCTCGGGGAACATCCGCATCATGATCTCGCGATTCTCGAGCATGTAGGAGACGCCCGAAGGCGTGCGGCAGTTGTCCTCGAGCACCTGGAAGGAGTCCTCCCCCGTCCGCACGATGTCGATGCCGACGATGTGGGAATAGACCCGGCCCGGCGGCTCGACGCCGACCATCGCGGGCCGGAAGGCAAGGTTGCGGTAAATGATGTCGGCCGGCACGATGCCGGCGCGCAGGATCTCGCCCCGGTGGTAGACGTCGTAGAGAAAGGCGTTCAGGGCACGGGCGCGCTGCTCGATTCCGCGCGAGAGGCGGCGCCACTCGGCAGCCGAGAAAACGCGCGGAATCAGATCGAACGGGATCAGCCGCTCGGGGTCGCCGCCCTCGCCATAGACGGCGAAGGTGATCCCGATACGGCGGAAGATCGCCTCGGCCTCAGCGCCGCGCTGGCGCAGGAAATCGAGCCCCGATTGCTCGATCCACCGTGCGATCCCGGCATAGGGCGGGCGAAGCTGGTCTTGCTCGCCCGTCATCTCGTCAAACATGCGCACCCCTGCTGATGCCTTGTACCGAGTCTTATCGGATCCCCCCGCGAGAGCAACGGTTGGCCGGGCCGGCCGATGTCAGCTTGCCGCCTGTCTCTTGCGCGAATCCCGCAGCATCTGGGCCATCCGCTGCAAGAGCTTCCAGCCGATCACGCCGTTCCGCTCGACCAGCGGGCGAAAGTCCCACAGTGTGAGGCCATAGCACTTCATGTCGCTGGCGGCGGTGATGGTGGCCATCCGCGTGCCCTCGTCGATCAAAGCGATCTCGCCGAAGAAATCCCCCGGGCCGAGGGTGGCGCGGTACTCGCCGTCGATCGTCACCCTGGCCTCGCCGCTCTCGATCACGAAGAAGGCGGCGCCGCCGGTTCCCTCCTTGACCACCACGTCGCCCTGCCTGAAGCCGCGCGGCTTGAACAGACGCGCAATCTGGCCCAGCTCCTCGGGGCTGAGGTCGGAGAACAGCGCCGCCTGTTCGAGCGCGTGGAGCGAGGCGGAGAAGGCGGCGGTCTGATCGGCGCTCATCTGGTAATCGCCCGGCATTGCAGGAGATAGAGCTCTCCGTCCGAATAGGCCCACTCGATATCGCGCCCCGCGCCATAGACCTCCTCGCAGCGCGCGGCGAGGCGGCCGAGGGCGGCGAGCCTGGTATCGTCGAGGCACAGCGCCTCGGTCAGATCGGCGGACACGTCCTCTTCGACGGTGCCGCCGCCGGGAGCGCGGCGGACGGCGATGCGCTTGAGTCCCGGGGTGCGCTCGAGCACCTCGCCGCCGCGGCTCATGCGGAAATGGTCGGGGATCACCATGCCGGCGACCACCGCCTCGCCCAGCCCCCAACTCGCCTCGACCATGCGCTCGTCGGAGCCGTCGACGGGATTGCGGGTGAACATCACCCCGGCGACCTCCGGGTCGAGCAGCCGCTGCACCACCACGCCGACGCTCGGCCGGGTGAACAGGCCGACGCGCTGGCGATAGGTGATGGCGGAGTCCGAGTTGGCGGACCACCAGATCTCGCTGAGCGCCGCGCCCACATCTTCGTGCGAGAGCACGTTGAGAAGTGTCATGTGCTGGCCGGCGAAGCTCGCTTCGGCGCCGTCCTCGTCGGCGGCGGAGGAGCGCACCGCGAGAGGACCGCCAAGGGGCTCGACCCATCTGCGGACCTGGGCCAGGGCGTCCGGGTCCTGCGACGCCGCCGCCTCGACGGTCGCGCCGCACAGGGCGACGCCGCCGGGCACGGGCAGGCCGCTCCGAATGGCCGCGCCCAGCCCCACGGCCTTGGAGCCGAAAAGCGCCTCCTCGCGCGCGTCCTGAAGGGCGACGATCTTCATCAGTCGAACACGGTCACCTCGCCCTTGTCGCCGTCGACGCGCACGCGCACGCCGTTGGCGATGCGGGCGGTCGCGTCGCGGGTGCCGACCACGCCGGGGATGCCGTATTCGCGCGCCACGATGGCCGAGTGCGACAACAGCCCGCCACTGTCCGTGACGATGGCGCCAAGCAGCGGCAGGAGAATGTTGAACGCCTCGGTGGTCGACTCGGTCACCAGCACGTCGCCGCTCTTGATCAGGTCGAACTCGGCGGGGCCGGAGACCCGGCGGGCGGGACCCTCAAAGATGCCCCGGCTGGCGGCGAGGCCGCGCAGCTTGTCCATCTCATGCTCCGCCTCGGAGCTGCCGAACAGCGCGCCGAGGGCGAGATCGGCTGCGCGCATGATCCGGGCCGCGGCGGGCGGCAGGCCCGAGGGATCCGGCGGCGGGGGCGGCGGCGGGCCCAGGGTCATCGGCGCTTCGCGGGCGCGATGCTTTTCGCGGTAGGCGGCGCGCCGGGCCAGGTCCGCCGCAGACGGCTCGGCGGCGCCCCCTAGCATCCCCTGCATTTCGGCAAGCCCGGCGTGGACGATATGCTCGGGCTTCTCGATGCGGCCCTTTGCGGCGAGCCGGCGGCCGGCGGCGAGCGCCGCGCGGCGCATGATGCCCGAGGCCCAGATGTCGCTGAAGACGCCGCGCTCGTCGCGGATGCGGTAGGTCAGGCGGGCCTCGCCGAGAAGCTCGTCGAACGCCTCGCGATGCGCCTGAGGCACGCGGGCGCGCACCTTGGCGATGCGCGCCTCGGTGTCGCTCGCCGCCTCGCGCTTGCCGTCGACGGCGATGCGGATGGCGCGGACCAGCGCATCGGGCAGCTCGATGGCGCAGGGCTCGGCGATATCGAAGCCATCGAGCAGGCGATAGCCGACAAGGTCGAGATAGGCCGACATCGCCGCGCCCGTGGCGCCCGCGCGATGGCGCAGCGCCTGCAGCACGTCGCCGGGGGCACGGTCCGAGGCCAGGATCGTCCGCGCGCCCTCGTCGGCCCGGATCGCCTCGATCAGGGCATGGAGCTCGCCCGAGGCGCCAGCCGAGACCGGGGCCGTCCCGCGCATCAGCTCCAAGAGTTCGGCCGGAGAGACGTCGGTCCAGTCGGCCACATGGGCCATCAGGTCGCCGGTCGGCACGATCGCCGCCGCAGTGTGGCGCATGTGCTGGGAGACCATCGCCGCGTGGTGGTCGCGGCAGCGGGCGAGATACTCGGCCAGCTCCGCATCGGAAAGCGCGTCCGGATCGACGGTCAGCAGCGCGCGGTGCGCCTTGATCGAGGCCGGTTTGATGCGGGCGTCCCACTCCTCCAGCTGCTTGCGCCACAGCTTGCCCTTGAGCACCTCTTCCGCCCGCGCCAGCCGCTCGGGCACCATCTCCGCCGTCACCGGCCGCATCGCCATGTAGCAAAAACCGTTGACGTAGCTCGGCTCCAGCGTGTCCAGCAGCATCCCGTAGAAGGCGGTGAAGTCCCGCACGCCCGTCACGAAGGCGTTGGGGTGCATTTCGGTCCAGTACCGGGTGACGGGTCGGGGGAAGTGTACCGGGTCAAGCTTCCACGAGCCCGGACCGGGCGCTTCGAAGTGCAGAGCGCTGCCGGTGTCCTTACCGCTCATGATCGTATTCCCGATGTCGAGAACGTCAGGGAATACGTATGGCAGGCGCGCCTGAGGAAAGCAAACGGGCCGGCGGCGAGAGCAATCCCAGTTCACGACAACGCGATCCAGCAGCGGGGCGTGTCCGTCTTGGAACCGATGGAACAGGCATCCCTTTGCACGGCACCCAAGGCACCCCGACTGGGCCTTGATCGAAGCGTTTGCCGGCAGACTGCGCCAGGACAGCCTCGAAGGTCTCGTCGATGCACGATGCCCGTGCCGGCATCGAAGAACCGAGGACCGACGACAAACAGAGCCGGCCCTGATCGGCCCTCGGCGGCTTGACGCCCGCCGAATTCGCTGACCAACTGAGACCGGTCCGAAAGTCGCATGACGGCTGGCCCGGACACCGGGTGAAGCTCATCCAGGTCATGCACGAAAAATCATCCCGGGCCACTCGATGGGAATCGATCACGCCCATGAAGCGAAGTTGAATGCAGCCGATCCCGGTTCTTCGATCGGGACGAAAGCAAAAAGCCGGCATCGCGAACGCCGGCACAGGAGGACGTCGACATGAGCAAATCAAACGGCAACAACACGATGTTCCGCGTCGACCGGCGCGGATTTCTGCAGGGCGCGGCGGCCGGCGGTCTCGCCTTGGCAACGATGCCGCTCAGCGAGGCGGTCTGGGCCGGCACCGGCAAGGTGCTGAACGTCCGGTCCTACACCGATCTCGACGAGCTCGATCCCGGCTTCTATCAGAACGCCTACAACGTCGATGTCATGAACTGCATCTATTCCAAGCTGGTCCACTACACGCCGGGCCACAAATGGGGCCACGAGCTGCAGGCGGCGGAGAAGGTCGAGCAGGTCGACCCGACGCATATCAAGTTCACGCTCAAGAAGGGCATCATGTTCACCGGCGGCAACGGCGAGATGACGGCCGACGACGTCAAGTTCTCCTTCGAGCGCATCATCAAGCACGATTCCCCCGTCAAGGGCGACTGGGGGCCGCTCGACCATGTCAAGGTGACGGGCAAGTACAGCGGCGTGATCGTGCTGAAGAAGCCCTTCGTGCCGTTGTGGAACATCACCCTGCCCTATGGCTGCGGCACCATCGTGTCGAAGAAGGCGGTGATGGCCGCCACCACCGACGGGGGCGATTTCAAGATGAAGCCGCCGGCCTTCTCCGGCCCCTATGTGCTGGCCGAGTGGAAGCCCGGACAGTACACCCGGCTGACCCGGAACCCCGATTGGCACGGGCCCGAACCTGGCTATGACGAGATCCTGATCCACCCGATCGACGACGAGAAGACCGCCGAGATCGCCTATGAGGCCGGCAATGTCGATTTCACCGGGGTCAGCCTGGCCTCGCTGCAGAAGCTGCAGGCACAGACGCCCGCCCATACCAAGATCGAGTTCTACCCCTCGCTCTACTACGTCTGGGTCGGGATGAACCAGGACAACGCGGTGCTCAAGGACATCAACCTGCGCAAGGCGATCCAGTGGGCGATCAACGTGCCGCAGATTCTGGAAGCGGCCTATTTCGGGCTGGCCCAGCCGTCCACCGGGCTGATCGCGCCGGGGCTGGTGGGCCACCGCAAGCGCTCGCTGATCCCGCCCGAGGGCCATCCGGCCAAGGCCAAGGCCTTCCTCAAGAAGGCCGGCGGCGCGCCGAAGGCGCCGCTGCACATTGCCACCACCAACACCAACAAGTGGAAGACGATCGCCGAGGTCGTCCAGGCCCAGCTGCAGCAGATCGGCATCCCCACCGAGGTCGACGTCCAGGACGCGGCCTCGTTCAACACGCTGGGGATGCAGAGCAAGGGCGACCGCTGGAAGAAGGTCCAGCTCATCGTGAACCGCTTCTCGATGCTGCCCGACCCCTATTACGCAACCGAGTGGTTCACCTCCGCTCAGGTCGGCATCTGGAATTGGGAACGCTTCTCCAATAAGGAGTTCGACAAGCTCAACAAGGAGGCGATCAGCGAGCTGAACGAGAAGAAGCGGGCCACGATGTACCGCAAGATGCAGGATCTCATGGAGGAGTCCGGCGATTACCGCTTCCTCACCCATGAGGGCAGCCCGGTCATGTATCGTGACAGCATGAAGCCGGCGCTGCGGCCCGACGCGCGTCCGCTCTACCGCTACTTCGTCCCGGCCTGAGCGCGGGGCCACTCAGGGCAAAAAAGGGTGGGTGAGAGTCAGTGTGGACCTATGCATTGCGGCGACTGCTTCTGTCGATCCTCGTCGTCATCATCGCTGTCACACTCCTCAATCTCATGATCCACCTGGTTCCGGGGGACCCGGCCGTCATGGTGCTGGGCCCCCGGGCCACCCCGGAACTGATCGCCAAGACCCGCGCAGCTATGGGGCTCGACAAGCCGTTCGTGGTGCAGATGTGGGTGTTCTTCTCGAACCTCCTGCACGGCGACATGGGCGTTGATGTCTTTACCGAAAGGCCGGTGTCGACCATCGTCTTCGAACAGCTGCCCTACACGCTCATTCTGATCACCGCCTCGATCCTGTGGTCGGCGGCGCTCGGCATTCCGCTGGGCTGCTATTCGGCGATCCGGCGCAATTCGCTGCTCGACAAGGTCAGCGGCGTGCTCTCGGTCGGCACCATCTCGATCCCCTCCTTCGTCATGGCGCTCTATGCGCTTCTGGTCTTCGCGGTCTCGCTGCACTGGTTCCCCGCCATCGGCGTGGGCAACGGCCTGGCCTCGCGCGCGCATCACCTGGTGCTGCCGGCCTTTGCCATCGGGATCTCCTGGGTCGGCTACCTGGCGCGCATCGTGCGCGCGTCCATGCTCGAGATCCTGGGCGAGAACCACGTCCGCCTGGCGCGTGCCTTCGGCCTGCCCGAGCGCAGGATCATCGTCTCCTACGCCCTGCGCATCGCAGTGCTGCCCACCGTCACCCTGCTGGGCGCGGGGGTCGCCTATCTGGTCTCGGCCGCCGTCTTTGCCGAGGTGATCTTCGCGCGCCCCGGAATCGGCGCGCTGATGGTGCGCTCGGTCGACTCGCGCAACTATCCGATCGTGCTGGGCTGCGTGCTAGTGACCACCGTCCTCATCGTCGCCGCGACCCTGGTCTCGGATCTGGTCAATGCCTGGCTCGATCCGCGCGTGCGGGAACAGCTGTGATGGCGGTCGATATCGGCACGCCGCCGCCGAGCGACGCCGCAGTCCCGCGGACACGCCGCGAGCCGGGCGCCCTGCGCCAGTACGCCGCGCAGTTCGCCAGGAACCCGCTCGGGCTGCTCGGCCTGTTTCTCGTCGTCATCATCCTTCTGACGGCGATCCTGTCGCCCTGGATCGTGCCATACGGCCCGGCCAAGATCTTCACCGGGCCGCGTCTCGCATCCCCGTCGTGGAACCATTGGCTGGGCACCGACCAGCTCGGCCGCGATACCCTGTCGCGGGTCATCGCCGGCAGCCGTGTCGCCATGCTGGTGGCGCTCGCGACGCTTTCCGCCGCGCTCTCCGTCGGGCTGGCGCTGGGGCTGACCGCCGGGTTCGGGCCGCGCTGGCTCGACAATTCCCTGCTGCTCGTGTTCGACGCCATCCGCTCATTCCCGGTGATCGTGCTCGGCCTGGCGCTGGTCACGCTGCTGGGGCCCAGCCTAAATTCGGTCATCCTCGTCGTCGCCATCTCCGCGGTCCCGATCTACGCCCGCATCGTGCGCACGCAGACCCAGTCGCTGCGCAATTCCGAATTCATCCTGGCCGAGCGCGCCATGGGGGCCGACGCGCTGCGCATCCTCGTCGTCCACATCCTACCCAATGTCATCGGCCCGCTCCTGATCCTCGCCAGCATGGACGTGCCGCTGGTCATCGCGACCGAAGCGGGCCTGTCGTTTCTGGGCCTGGGCGTCCGGCCGCCGACGCCGTCCTGGGGCACCATCCTCAACGACGGCTACAGCGTGATCCGCAACTCGCCCTGGCCGGTGGTCGCGGGCAGCGTTCCGATCATCCTCGTAACGCTGGGCTTCACCTTCCTGGGCGAGTCGCTGCGCGACATCTTCGACCCGAAACTGCGGAGGGACCTTTGACGAGCGAGCAGGCGCCCCTTCTGTCCGTGCGCGATCTTTCGCTCGACTTCGGCACGCCGCGCGGACGCGTCCACGCGTTGCGCAACGTCAACTTCGATGTGCCGCAGGGTCGCATCGTCGGCGTCGTGGGGGAGAGCGGCTGCGGCAAGTCCACGCTCGCATACGCCCTGATGCGGCTTCTGGCCGCCAATGCCGAGATCGTCTCGGGCGAAATCACCTACCGCGGCAGAGACCTGCTGACCCTGCCGCACGACGAAATGCGCGCCGTGCGCGGCCGGCGCATCTCGATGATCTTCCAGGATCCCATGACCGCGCTCAATCCGGTCACCACCATCGGCCGGCAGATGATGGAGATCCAGTACCGCGCCGGCATATCGGCGGGCGAGAAGCGCAAGCGCGCTGTTGCCATGCTCGAGCGCGTCGGCATTCCCGACGCGGCAAAGCGGCTCGAGGCCTATCCGCACCACTTCTCGGGCGGCATGCGTCAGCGCTTGTGCATCGCCATGGCGGTGCTGACCCGTCCCGAGATCCTGATCGCCGACGAGCCGACGACCGCACTGGACGCGACGCTCGAGGTCCAGATCATCAACCTGCTCAAGGAGCTGCAGCGCGATCTCGGCTGCTCGATCGTCTTCGTCTCCCACCATCTGGGCACGGTGGCCGAGCTCTGCGACGAGGTCGTGGTCATGTATGCCGGCGAGGTCATCGAGCGGGGCGCCGTGCGCGACATCTTCCACCAGCCGGCCCATCCCTATACCCGGGCGCTGTTCGAGTGCGACCCCGGACGCATCAAGCAGAAGACACGCACGCTGCCGACGATCCCCGGCGATCTGCCCGACCTGCGCGACGTGCCGCCAGGCTGCATCTTCAAGGGACGCTGCCCGGAGGTGTTCGACCGCTGCGACCATGACCATCCGGTCGCGTATCGGGCTTCCGGCGAGGGCCATCTGGCGCGCTGCCATTTGCTGGACCGGAGCGCATCGGCATGAGCGCCCTTCTCGAAGTCGACAACCTGCGCGTCCGCTACAGGACCATGGGCGGCCTGCGCGCCCTCCTGCGCGGGGTCGGCGATCCCCATATCGAGGCAGTCTGCGACGTCTCCTTCAAGCTCGACGCCGGCGAGACGCTCGGCCTCGTCGGCGAAAGCGGCTCGGGCAAGTCGACCATCGCGCGCACGGTCATCGGACTGAAGGACGCCGCGGCCGGCTCGATCCGCTTCGAGGGCCGCGAGATCGCCAATCTGCGCGACCGCGACTTCATGGGCCTGCGCCGCGAGATGGCGATGATGTGGCAGGACCCGGTGGGCTCGCTGTCGCCGCGACTGACCGTGCGCTCGCTGGTCACCGAGCCGTTCCGGATTCACGGCATCAAGGGCAGGCATCTCGATGCGGAAGCGGCCCGGCTTCTGGCGATGGTCGGTCTTGGCAGGGATTTCGCGGCGCGCTTTCCCCACCAGCTGTCAGGTGGGCAGGCGCGGCGCGTCGGCGTCGCGCGGGCGCTGGCGCTCGATCCCAAGCTGATCATCGCCGACGAGCCGACGGCCGGCCTCGACGTCTCGGTTCAGGCCGAGATCCTCAATCTCCTCAATGATCTGCAGGCACGCCTGGGCATGGCCATCCTCGTCATCACGCACAATCTCAACGTCGTGCGCCACATCACCGACCGCATGGCGATCATGTATCTGGGCCGCTTCGTCGAGCAGGGACCGACGGAGGACGTCTTCTTCAGGCCGCGCCACCCCTATACCGAGGCGCTGCTGTCGGCCAATCCCGAGCCCGATCCCGATGCCGCCAAGAACCGTGTGGAGATCTCCGGCGAGGTCCCGAGCCTCATGGACCGCCCCGACGGTTGCGAGTTCCACACGCGCTGCCTCTACGCGCAGGACGATTGCCGCCGCACGGCCCCCGGCGTCTCGACGGAAGAGCCCGCGCACCACTACACCTGCCACCATCCTCTTGATCCGCTGCCGCTCTAGGCCAGGCCGCGTGGCGAGGGTCTGCGCGCGCCCGCGACCCTTTGCCGGACCCGGGCCCGGTCAGGCCCGGCTACGATGGGCAATGACGCTGTTCGTCACGGCTATCAACGCGCCGCCGAGGAAGATGAGCGTGCTCAGCACGAAGACCTGGGGCGGAATTCCCGTCTTGACCGCGCCGTAGACCCACAGCGGGAAGGTCAGCGTCTGCCCGGCGACGAAGCTGGTGATGATCAGGTCGTCGATCGACAGCGCGAAGGCCAGCAGCCCCGCACCGACGATTCCGGGCAGGATCAGCGGAAAGGTCACGGTCCAGAACGCCACCCAAGGCGTCGCGCCGAGATCGGCCGCCGCACGGTCGAGCGCCCGGTCCAGCACCGTGACCCGCGCCCGGATCACCACCACCGCGAAGGCGATGTCGAAGGCAATATGGGCGATGAAGATCGTGAGCAGCCCGCGCGGCAGGTTGAGCGTGAGGAACAGCGACAGCAGCGAGGCCCCAACCACCACCGCCGGCGCGGCGATATCGGCGAAGATGACCACATCGGTTACCCCCTTGGCCCGGTAGCGATAGCGCGCCAGCGCCAGCGCCAGGGGCGTGGCCAGCACCACCGAGACGATCATGGCCACGAAGGCGACCTCCAGCGAATGCCACAGCGCCATCGTCAGGTCCGCGATCGCGAAGGCGTTGGCATACCATCTGGTGGTGAAGCCGAGCCACATCAGCGAGACCCGGCCGCTCGGCGTCTCGTTGAAGCTGAAGGCGATCATCACCGCGATCGGCACCAGGGTGTAGATCAGGAAAATGCCGGTGTAGGCCGCCAGAACCAGGCGCGCGAGGCCCGCGCGACGCATCAGCCCGCCCTGGCGGACCGGTTTGGCCGGGGCGTTCATGCGGCGTATTCCTGGATGGACTCGGTGCCGAACACCCGCGCGTACAGGTAGATCGCCACAATCAGCAGGAACATCAGGATCGACGACAGCGTCGCCGCCATCGGATAGTTCTGGGCGTCGAAGAAATTGTACTGGATGATGTTGCCGACCATGCGCGTGCCGGGCCCTCCCAGCACGGCGGCGTTGACGAAGTCGCCAACATTGGTGACGAAGACGAGAAGGAAGCCGGCGAAGATGCCCGGCGCCGACAGCGGCAGCACCACGCGCCAGAAGGTCGAGGCCGGCGAGGCGTAGAGATCGCCCGCCGCGCGCACCACCCTGCGGTCGATCTTCTCCAGCGCCACGTAGAGCGGCAGCACGTAATAGGCCACGCTGTTATAGACCAGGCCGCCGATCACCGCCGCGGGCGTCGACAAGAGATAGGTGGTCTTGGGCAGCAGCCCCCAGGACTTCAACGTGCCGAGGATCAGCCCCTCATCGGCCAGCAGGAACTGCCAGGCGAGCGTGCGGATGACGAAGCTGACGAAGAAGGGCAACAGGATCAGAAACAGGACGGTGCCCTTGTGGCGCCCGCCGTGGAAGGCGATCCAGTAGGCCACCGGATAGGTCAGGACCAGGGTCAGAAAGGTGGACAGCGCGCCGTACCAGAACGAGCGCACGAGCTGCACCCAGTACTGGTCGAAGGCCTTGGCGAACTCGGCGAAATGCCAGTTGAACACATAGCCGACCAGCGGGTTGCCGGTGGCCAGCGACATCGACAGCATCGCGGCCAGCGGCACCACGAAGAAGACCGACAGATAGATCCAGCTCGGCAGGCTGAGCAGGTAGGGCGTTGCCGCCCCCCTGCCCAGCCACCGCGCGCGATGCGATGCGCTCACCCCTGGACGATCGGGCTGAATGTGTTGGTCCAGGCCTGGTAGTCGTCGTAGCTCTTGAACACGTAGAAGTCGTGCGCCTTGGCGTACATCGCATCGGTGGGGAACACGAGCGGGCTGTTCGCCACGTCGGGGTCGTTCAGCTCCTTGAGGATGTACTGCTTGGCCGAGGGCACCGGGCAGATGTAGTTGTCATAGTCCTCGATCATGCCGGCCGCCTCGGGCGTGTAGTAGTAGTTCATCCACTCCAGCGCGCTCAGCCCGTTCTTCGCGCCCTTGGGGATCATCATGTTGTCGTGCCAGATCATCGCGCCCTGCTCAGGCACGACGAACTTCAGGTCCTTGAAGCCCTTGGCATTGGCCTGGAAGATGTCGCCCGACCAGGCCTGGCTGATCCAGGTGTCGCCGTTCTCCAGCGCCTTGATGTAGCTCTGGTCGTAGTACTGGCGCACGATGCCCTTCTTCTTCTGCTCCTCCAGGATGGCGGCGGCCTTCTTCCAGTCGGCCGGAGTCGAGCTGACGGGCTTGATACCGAGCTTCAGCAGCGCGGCGCTGCCCAGCTCGGTCAGGTCGCTCATCATGCCGACATGGCCGGCGAACTTCGGATCCCACAGGTCGTCGAACGACGTGATCTCGCGGCCCGTAAGCTTGGGATTGTAGGCGATGCCGGTCAGGCCGGACTGCCAGGTCAGGGTGTACTTGTTGCCCGGGTCATAGGCCGGGCTGATCACGCTGGGACTGGCGTTCTTGAAGAAGTTGGGCAGTTTCTCCTGCCACAGCGGGACCAGGAAGTCCTGCATGATCAGCTCGGTCAGCTGCCAGCTGTTGGTGATGACGATGATGTCGTTGCCGGTCGACTGGCCGGCCTTCAGCACGGGCGCGATCTTGGCATAGTAGGACGCGTTGTCCTGAATCACTTCCAGATACTTGACGTGGATCCCCGTCTTCTTGGTGAACAGATCGATCGAGGCGTGCTTGCCGGTCTTGTCGTCGGTGTCGATGTAATAGGGCCAGTTGGCGAAGACCAGTTTCTTGGTCGGCTTCTGGGCCTTCCACCAGGCCTCCCATTTGGGGTCGAGCGCCCTCGGCTTGGCGTCGCCTGCGGCGCGCACGAGCCGCGGCATGGCCAGCGCGCCCAGGCCCAGCATGCCCGCGCCGAGCACGCCGCGGCGCGACATCCGCGCCTGGGTCAGCCCGCGGAAGAGGGCGGGGTCGAGCATAGGCTGCGAAGGCTTCGACTTGTTCTCATCACTCATGGGTCCACTCCTTTTTTCCCTTTGTGGTGGATGGTGTCACGACGAAGGTATGTTCGGGCCGCCAGGCGATGCGAACGGGCTCGCCCCGTTTCGGCGTGCTGCCCATGTCGCGGTTCTGCACATAGGCGCTGAAATCGCGCCCCTTGGCATCGCGGATCGTGTACTGGTGTCCGATCCCGGTGTAGACGCTCAGCTCGACGACGCCCTCCAGGCTGTTCCAGTCCTCGCCGACGGGCTCGCTTTCGGGCAGGACCAGAAGCTTCTCGGGCCGCACGCCGATGCGGACCTTGGGCCCGCGCTCGCCCACGCGCTCGACGCCGACGCGCAGCTGCCTGCCGTCGTCCAGCCGCACCGAGGCGAAGGCGCCGCTGCGCCCCGCCACCTCGCCCGACATCAGGTTGGAGGCGCCGAGGAAGCCGGCGACGAACTCGGTGGCCGGGCAGTCGTAGACCTCGGCCGGCGGCCCCACCTGCTCGATGCGGCCGTGCGACATCACCGCCAGCCGGTCCGACATCACGATCGCCTCTTCCTGGTCGTGGGTGACATAGAGAAACGTGATGCCGACCTCCGACTGGATGCGCTTGAGCTCGATCTGCATCTGCTTGCGCAGCTTGAGATCGAGCGCACCCAGCGGTTCGTCGAGAAGCAGCAGCTTCGGCCGGTTGACCAGCGCGCGGGCCAGCGCCACGCGCTGCTGCTGACCGCCCGACAGCTGCGCCGGCTTGCGCTTCTCGAAGCCCGGCAGGTCGACCAGCTCGAGCATCCCGCGCACGCGCGATTCGATCTCGCTGTGGGCGACGCGCTTCCGGCGCAGGCCGAAGGCGACGTTCTCGAACACGTCGAGATGGGGGAAAAGCGCATAGGACTGGAACACCGTGTTCACGTCGCGCCGATAGGACGGCAGGCGGCTGACATCGACGCCGTCGAGGTAGATGGCCCCCGACGACGGCTCCTCGAAGCCGCCGATCATGGAAAGCGTCGTGGTCTTGCCGCTGCCCGACGAGCCGAGCAGGCTGAAGAACTCGCCGCTCTGGATGGTCAGCGAAATGTCGTCCACCGCCACGACGCTGCCGAACATCTTGATGACGTTTTCGAGCCGCACGACCTGGCGGGCGTCAGCCCGACCCGGGCTGTTCCGAGAAGCCGCCTCGGCAGAGGCCGGCATTTCGATCGATGCGGCCATCGTTCCTCCCTGGCCCCAGATTGCACAAACCGGGCGCAAATTTACAGGCCGAGCCCTCCTCCTAGCACCGAATGCCCGTATAGGAAATCGAGCTTGAATAGGTAGCGCGTCAGTTTGAAATGACCGCTCTTGACCGGATCGTCGGCTAATCCGCGCCCAGGCGCAGGCTCGGTTTGGGCCCCGCAAACGTGCAGATCGGCCCCACCTCCATGCGTTTTGCACGGCGGCGCGCTCGCTCCCGACGCCCTCGACGTGACGGTGTCCCCAAGCCTGGTCAGGCGAGGAACAGCGCGGCCCCCGACGTGCTCAGCGTATAGAGCCCGATGGCGACCGTGCCGAGGCCGATCACCAGCCTGAGCGCCCTGTTGACGCGAACGAGCGCGCCCGCCGTCATGCTCAGAGGCACGGCGATCACCGCGCTGAACGCGGCCATGCCCGCAATCGAGCCCACGCCGAAGCACAGGATGTAGAGCACCCCCCAGATCGGCCGGTCGAGCGTCGTCGCCGTCAGCACGACCAGCGCGCCCGAGCCGGCCATGCCATGCATCAGGCCGACCACGAACGGCCGCCACAGCAGGCCGTGCACATGGGCGTGGCGATGCGCCCGCGGGTCGTCGTGCGGCGCGGTGTCGCCGCGGTGGCTGTGCACGTGCAGGTGCAGCCCGCGGCCATCGTGGCGATGCGCGTGGACATGCACCCGGTCGGTCCACAGCAGCCACAGAACGTTCCCGCCGAGCAGCACGAGCATCAGCCCCACCATGAATTCCAGCGCGGCGCCCAGCGACCGGCCCACCGTGAGGTTGAGCACGATGGCGGTTCCCGCCACCAGCGCCAGCGTCGTGGTGTGCCCGAGCCCCCAGGCGATGCCGTGCCGTGACATCGCGCGCACCCCCGAGTGCCGGCTGACCAGGCTGGAGACGGCTGCCACGTGGTCGGCCTCGAGTGCATGGCGCATTCCCATGAGGAACCCCAGCATCAGAACCGAGAAAATCATGGTTCGACCTGCGCCTCCGTCCCTGCGAGCCTCTCCGCGCCGGGCTGGCGCCGGGGCCATGGTTTTGCGTCTCGTCATTCGTCGGTCTGGCCGGGAAGGGCCCGTTGCACCCATGCCATCGAAAGCCTCCCGAAGACAATTGCTGCGCAGCTTTGCTTGTGAGAAAGTTTTCGGCCCGTGACGGGTTATAATGAAGGACGAGGGGTGACTGCGCTGCTTGGGTGTCGAGTTCAGAAGTGAGGTTGCAGATGTCTGACGCAAACCCCGATCTCCGGATGGCCGCCCGCAAGTACCGCGACCGGCTGAAAGCCGAGCTCGCAGAGGTGGAGGAATTCCTCGCCATGGCGGACCGACTGTCCAGGTTTCGCGAAGACGGGCCCAATCTCTTCCTGACCTCCGGGCCGGACGATGAGACCGAGCAGTCCGGCGCCCGCGTGCAGCCGCTCAACGTGTTCCGCGAGGGCTGACCGGGCTGTCCTCCCCAGCGTCCGCCGGACCGGCACCCGTCCCATCTCGACCTCGCATCGCGCAACGGCGCGGCGCACCGTCTGTCGCGTGCCCCGGCGCGTCTCGAACGGCCGCTGAGCGATCGGCGGCACGGTCGGGGATCAATCGAACGCGAAATCCGCGCAGCGCCGGCGCGCTTCCCCTGGGCAGCGCGCCGCGCCTCCGCAACACCGCTTCCCCGCGAACGCCGCCGACAATAGATAGGGGCATGGGCGCCTTCGATCTTCCTCGCAATGTCCGCCTGCTGCTGGCCACGCGTGCGGCACGCAGCCTCGGCCAGGGCGTCACGGTGGCCAGCTTCAGCCTCTACCTGCACGCGCTGGGCTATACCGGCCCGGCGATCGGCACCGTGCTCATGGCCGGGCTCAGCTTCGGCGCCCTGCTGACAGCGGTTGTCGGCCCGATGAGCGACCGGCACAGCCGGCGCGGCCTGCTGCTGGGCTACGAGCTGGCCGCCGCCCTCGCCGCGCTGGCAGCGATGATCTCTGAGGACAGGGCGGTCCTGATCGCCGCCGCGACCATCGCCGGGTTCGGTCGCGGCGCTAACGGGGCGGCAGGTCCCTTTGCGCCGGTGGAGCAGGCCTGGTTCGCCCGCGAGCTGGACGGCGCCGGCCGGCGCCGCGCCCTCTCGCTCAACGCCTCGCTGGGCTTCGTCGGAATGGGGGTCGGCTCGGCGCTGGTGGCCTTGCCGGCCCTCCTGGGCCACAGCTTCTCCGATCTCGAGAGCTACCGCCTGCTGTTCGCGATCCCGCTCGCCGCCTCTCTTTGCGCCATCGTCCTGATCGGTCTCACCCGCGAAGCCGAGACGCCGCCATCGCCTGTGCCGGTCCCGCAAAGCGCCGACACGACCATCTCCGTCACCCGCTTGGAGAACCGCCAGCTGCGTCGCCTGGCGACCACGAACGCGATCAACGGGCTGGCCATCGGCATCAT
Organism: Thermohalobaculum sp.; assembly: GCF_058622915.1. NCBI lineage: Bacteria > Pseudomonadati > Pseudomonadota > Alphaproteobacteria > Rhodobacterales > Paracoccaceae > Thermohalobaculum > Thermohalobaculum sp. The sequence continues at coordinate 19,851 of NZ_JBZSYN010000030.1, forward strand.
CGGCCCCCTGATCGCCTACTGGTTCGCGCGTCGCTTCGCGCAGGGCCCGGCGATGGTCGGGCCGGCGATGGCGGCGACTTTCTTCCTCGGCGCGGTCGGCTCGGTGCTCAACGGCAGGCTCAGCGCGCGCATCGGCGCCGTGCGCTCGGTGCTCTACATGCGCTCGGCCGGCATCGTGCTCTTGCTCGCGACCCCGTTCGCACCGACCTTCGGCGTCGCGGTGGCGCTCTACGCCATCCGGTCAGGCTGCAACCGGGGCACGGCCGGTGTCCGCCAGGCCGTGGCGGCCGATCTCACCCGGGCCGAGCGCCGCGGGCTCGGCGCCAGCATCCAGAACCTGTCGCTGCAGATCCCGCGCGCGGCGGGACCGATTCTCGGCGGATACCTGATCCACGCCGGCCAGTTCGTCGCGCCCTTCCTCATCGCGGCAGGGCTGCAGGGCCTCTATCTGGTGCTTTACTGGCGCTATTTCGGCCAACTCGACCGCACCGCCGGGCAAGACGGTGCGGCGGCGGCGCCCAGGACCCCGCCGGTCTGACAGGCCCCCGCCCGCGCCTCGCCGCGGCCATCGCGCTCGACTGGCGCCGCCTCAGGCGGCGGTGCCTACCCGCTCCGCGCGCCCCACGCTGAGAACGCGCGCCAGATCGAACAGGCGCCGGCGCTGCGCCTGTGGGATCGCATAATAGGTCCGCACGAGGTCCAGGGATTCCTTGTCGGTCAGGATATCGCCGCGCGCGTCGCCCGTGTCCGGCGCCTGGCCGGTGAGCCCCTCGAAGAAATACGACACCGGCACGCCCAGCACCGCCGCTATGTCCCACAGGCGGCTGGCGCTGATCCGGTTCGCTCCGGTCTCGTATTTCTGGATTTGCTGGAACCTGACTCCGACCCGGTCTGCAAGCTGCTGCTGGGTCACGCCACTCATCCAGCGCCCTTGGCGCAACTTCTGGCCTACATACACATCGACTGACTTAGGCATATTCTACACCCTCGCTACGCTACTCGTGGAGCATTAAAACTTACGGCGCGAATGCGGGTTTTATAGGACGGAAATATGGCAGGCTGCCAAAGAGTTAGGTGACTTAATGCCGCATCGTGTATTCTAATACTTCCGCGTCCGGGCCGGCGCATCGGCGGGCGCACCACGGGCAAGTTGACGGGCCGTTTGCCCGAAAGGCTGTTTCGCCGGGGCACGGCGCGCCGGGCGGGCATCACCGCCGGCCCGGAAGGGCCCGGCGGGTTTTGAAATTCCGCGGTCGGCTGCTAGATTGATGCACGATGATGCATCAGGACACAGGCCGGCTATGGGCGGCCGTGCGCGGGCATCTGACCGCCCTCAAGCCAGATTCGGGCCGCCCCAGGCTGGCGCTTGTCATCGCACCGCTCCTGGGCCTCGTGCTCTGGGCCGCAATCGTCTTTGGGATTCTCGCCCTGCTTTGAGCGCCGGGCCGGCATGTGCTTGGCGTATCGAAATCCGCAGGGCGCCGCGACGCTCGTCAAGGCGCCGGAGTCGTCCGCCCTCGTCTTCCTCGCTGATGCCCCGGCCCGGACCAGCAGCGGGCTGCGCCGCCCAAAGGCGGGCGCCGCCCCCTGTCAGCAGCCCAGGCGATCGGCGACCCACCGGACGCGATCGGGCGCGATCTCGCGCGTGACCTGCACGATCCTGTCGCCTGCAGGCATCGCGTCGTCGGCCTCGGCCCGCCGCGCGAGCTCGACCATCAGGCGCTTGAGAAACCGTTGGTCCTCCGGGGGAAGCCAGCTGAAGTGATGCACGAACTCGCCAAATTCGTCAGTGCACGCAGATCCGGACATGTTGCTTGCCTCGCAAAGCATCCAATTCACTCAGCGCCTACCCGGTCGTCGCAGGAAGGGCGCATTCAAATATCCCGGCTGCAGCAGCGCCGGACCTAAAAAGGTAGCGATCTGCACCCGAATCCAAACAGGCTACAGGATACCACGATCGGCGCCCGCCGCCCAACCGCATCGCGGGCTCGCCCGACGCTTCTCAGCCGCCTTGCTGCCAGTGGCGGATCGCCTCGATCGGCCACACCAGCATGACCACGTTCAGCACCAGCCCGTCGCGGATCGCCAGGCCGACCACGATCTCGGCGACGACAAACAGCGCCACCGAGGCCCACGCCGGCGCTCGGGCCGCAATCACGAAGCCCGCCCACATCATCACGATGTCCATCGAGGAATTGACGATGCTGTCACCGTAATAGCCGAGCGCGATCGTCGCCTCGCGATAGCGCTCGATCATCGCGTCCGTGTTCTCGATCACCTCCCAGCCGGCCTCGATCAGCGTTGCGGCGACCAGCCGGCGGCCCAGGCTCCAGCGCGGAACGAGCCAGCCGAGCCCCATGTAGAACAGGAGCCCGTGCAGCACATGGCTCGGCGAGTACCAGTCGGTGAGCTGCTGCGAGTTCTCCGCCGAATGGATGTCGCCTTCCCACAACTTGACCGTGCCGCAGGTGCAGATCGGCGTGCGCCCCATGGCGTAGAGCGTCGCCTCCGCGGCCGACAGAAGCACGAGTGCCGTCGCCCAGTGGCGCCAGCCGGGCAAGCGCCGGACCGCGCCCATCAGGCGGCCCCCGCGGGGCCGTCCGGCGCGCGGTGGCTCACCCTTGCCGCGCCCCCGTCGCCCCGGGCATGCTGCGCTGGCGCACCGGCGCGGCGAGCTCGACCGTATTGCCCTCCGGGTCGCCCACCGTCAGGCATTTCCAGCCGCTCCAGCCCTGCTCGGTGGTGCTCGGCGCCAGCCCGTGGGCGCGCAGCCAGATCTCGGCACGGCCCAGGGCCGCGGCGTCCGTCACGGTCAGCGTGACGCGCTGGGCGCCGGGTGCCCGCGCCTCGTCGTCGGCGTCCTCGGCGCTGAACAGAACGACCCGACGGGCAGGATCGGCGAATCCCTCGCCGGCGCGCAGGGCGATGCGGCTCTCGTTGCCCTCGACCGCCTCCAGCCCGACGATGTCGCGATAGAATGCGATCATGGCCGCGAGATCGCGGCACCGGATCGCCGTCTCGTCGACGCCGGACGGGGGGGTGGCCGACTGGGTCATCTCGTCCTCGTCCCTGCTCGTTTTCCGATCCCGCTTGCCTGCGGGCCAGCTTTTGTCCACCTTCCGGCGAACGCGGGCGGAAGGCAAGCCCGCCATAGGGGGCGGCGATGGGCGGGCACATCATCTTCGACGGCATAACCTCCACGGGTTGGCGCTGGACGCACATGCTGCGCTCGCCCGAGGCCGAGACGGCGCTGCTCGAGGACCCCGAGATCCCCGAGCCGCTCGCCTGGGCCCTGCTCGAGGAGGACACCATCCCCCGCGCGACCCAGGTCCAGGGCGGCACGCTCTTGATTCTTAGGGGCGTCAATCTCAAGCCCGGGGCCGAGCCCGAGGACATGGTCTCACTGCGCCTATGGGTCTCTCCGGACCGGATCGTCTCGACCGAGGTCCGCCGGCTGGCGCAGACCGACGAGATGATCGCCGGGTTCAATCGCGGCGAAGCGCCGGAGAGCCCCGGCGAGTTCGTCGTCCTGCTGGTCGACTGGCTGCGCGCCGCGGCCGAGCCAGTGCTGGACAAGCTTGAGGACCGGATCTCGGAGATCGAGGCGTCCATCGCCATTCCGACCCGGCGCCTGCCGCGCAGCGAGCGCTCCGACCTGGCCGCGCTCAGGCAGGATCTGATCCTCTTGCATCGCTATATCTCGCCGCAGACCGTGGCGCTCGACGCGCTCTTGCGCGCCGCGCCCGGTTGGCTGACCGATCCGGGCTCGCTGCGCGAGGAAACGGAGGCCTTCCGCCGCATGACCGCCGATCTCGATTCGCTCAAGCAGCGGGCGCAGCTGGTGGCCGAGGAGATCAGCCTGGTTGCCACCGAGCGCACCAACGACATCATGCTGACGCTGTCGCTGGTCGCCGTGCTGTTCCTGCCGGTGACCTTCCTGACCGGGCTGTTGGGCGTGAACCTCGCGGGCATCCCGTTCTCTCAGGCGCACTGGTCGTTCTGGGCCTTCTCCGCCCTCTTGATGGCGGTGGGCCTGGTCTCGCTTTGGCTGGCGCGGCGCCTGCTGCGCTGAGCCGCGCCGCTCAAAGCTCGATCCGCACTCCCTCGCGCCCGGCGAGGTCGAGCACGAACTGCCAGGCCACGCGCCCCGACATGGCGCCCCGCGTCTGGCGCCACTCGATCGCCTCGGCGCGCAGTCGCGCATCGTCGATGCCGATGCCGAAATGGGCGCAATAGCCGCGCACCATCGCCAGGTACTCGTCCTGGTCGCAGGGGTGGAAGCCCAGCCACAGCCCGAAGCGGTCGCTGAGCGAGACCTTCTCCTCGGTCGATTCGGAGGGGTTGATCGCGGTCGAGCGCTCGTTCTCGATCATGTCGCGCGGCATCAGGTGGCGCCGGTTCGAGGTGGCGTAGAACAGCACGTTCTCGGGCCGCCCGGCGATGCCGCCGTCGAGCACCGACTTGAGCGCCTTGTAGTGCGAGTCGTCCTTGTCGAACGAGAGGTCGTCGCAGAACACCAGAAAGTGCCGCCCCGCCCCGCGCACCATGTCGAGGAGCCGCCCGATCGAGGGGATGTCCTCGCGGTGGATCTCGATCAGCACCAGCGTGCCGGTCTCGGCATTGGCCTGCGCATGAGCCGCCTTGACCAGCGAGGACTTGCCCATGCCGCGCGCGCCCCACAGAAGCGCGTTGTTCGCTGGCAGCCCGCGGGCAAAGCGCCGCGTGTTCTCCACCAGCGTGTCGCGCGCCCGGTCGATCCCGACCAGAAGCGTCATCTCCACCCGGTTGACCTTCTGCACCGGGATCAGCCGGTCGGGGTCCACCGCCCACAGGAAGGCCTCGGCCCCGGCGAAGTCGGGTGCGGGCGGCGGCGGCGGGCTGATGCGCTCCAGCGCCGCGGCGATGCGGTCCAGGGCCTCGGCGTCGCGCGCGGTCTCCGCGCCCGCCCCGCCAATCGCCCTCAACGCCCGGCTCTTGCCCTCAGCCATGTCGCCTGCGCTCCTCGGTCCGCCCCCCGTCGTCCCCCGGGTGGCCCCTCGGGTCGCCCGCCGGTCGTCCCCTTCGGGCGTCAATCGCCGTCCTCGTCGTCCCTGTCCTCGTAGGGCTCGTAGCCCTCGGCGCGCATCCGTTCCGCGCGCCGGCGCTCGACGACCTTCACCAGCTGCACCGAGATCTCGTAGAGCCCGTAGACCACGGTGAACATCAGCATCATCGAGAACACGTCCGGCGGCGTCACCACCGCGGCGAGAATCATCAGCACGACGATGGCGTATTTGCGGTTCTTGATCAGCCAGTCCGAGCCGATCAGGTCGGCCTTGGCCATCAGCGTCAGCACCACCGGCAGCTGGAAGGCGATGCCGAAGGCCAGGATGAACTTCATCGTCAGGCCGAGATACTCGTCCACCGTGCCGAGGAACAGGATCTTCAGCGCGTCCGGGTTGGCCCCGGGCGGCGGCACCTTCTCGAAGCTGAGGAAGAAGTCGAAGGCCAGCGGCAGCGCGGCGTAATAGGCAAACGCCGCGCCGACCACGAACAGCACCGGGGTCGCGATCAGGAAGGGCAACAGCGCCTTCTGCTCGGACTTGTAGAGCCCCGGCGCAACGAAGCGCCAGAACTGGTTGGCGATGATCGGAAACGAGATGAAGAAGCCGCCGAACATCGAGACCTGCACATAGGTGAAGAACACCTTGTGCGCGCCGGTGAAGATCAGCTCGGGGTCGTGGCCCTTGCGGATCATCGCCTGCTTGATCGGCTCGGCCAGGAAGTTGAAGATCGGCTCGGACACCGCGAAGCAGGCCATCATCGCCACCACGAAGGCGGCCATCGACCAGATCAGCCGCGTGCGCAGCTCGATCAGGTGATCGATCAGCGGCGCCGCGCTGTCCTCGATGTGCTTCTCGGTCATGCCCCGCCCGCCTTGCCGGAGCGCGGCGCGGCGTCATCGGCGGGGGGGGGGCGCCGGCTTTGCAACTCCGGCGGCCTTCGCCGCCTTCGCCGCCTTCGCCGGCTTCGCGTCTGCGCCCGTGCCCGTGCCCGCGCCCGTGCCCGCGCCCGCGCCCGCGCCCGTGCCCGTGCCCGAGACCGGGACCGCGCCGGCGACCGGGACCGCGCCCGAGCGCACGCCGCCGATGCCGCTGCTGA
>NZ_JBZSYN010000031.1:0-12103 GCF_058622915.1 Thermohalobaculum sp.
GCGGCGCACCTTCGCCATCATCTCGCACCCCGACGCCGGCAAGACCACGCTCACCGAGAAGCTGCTGCTCTACGGCGGCGCGATCCAGATGGCCGGCCAGGTGCGCGCCAAGGGCGAGGCCCGGCGCACGCGCTCGGACTACATGAAGATGGAGCAGGAGCGCGGCATCTCGGTGTCCTCCTCGGCGATGTCGTTCCCCTATGCCGGGCACTGGTTCAACCTGGTCGACACGCCGGGCCACGAGGACTTCTCCGAGGACACCTACCGCACGCTCACCGCGGTGGACGCCGCCATCATGGTGATCGACGGCGCCAAGGGCGTGGAGAGCCAGACCCGCAAGCTGTTCGAGGTCTGCCGCCTGCGCGACCTGCCCATCCTGACCTTCTGCAACAAGATGGACCGCGAGAGCCGCGAGGTCTTCGAGATCATCGACGAGATCCAGGAGACGCTGGCGCTCGACGTCGCGCCCGCCTCCTGGCCCATCGGCCAGGGCCGCGATTTCTTGGGCGCCTACGACCTCCTGAACGACCGGCTCGAGCTGATGCCGCGCGCCGAGCGCAACATCCGCGCCAGGTCCGTCTCGGTGGCCGGCCTCGACGACCCGGCGCTCGATCAGCACATCCCCGCCGAGCTCGCCGCGAAGCTCCGCGAGGAGGTCGAGATGGCCCGCGGCCTCTTGCCCGCCTTCGATCCGCAGGCCTTCCTCGAGGGGCACATGACGCCGATCTGGTTCGGCTCGGCGCTGCACTCCTTCGGCGTCAAGGAGCTGATGCAGGGCATCGGCTCTTATGCGCCCCAGCCCCAGCCGCGCCGCGCCGCCTCGCGCCAGGTGGGCCCCCAGGAGCCCGCCGTGACCGGCTTCGTCTTCAAGGTCCAGGCCAACATGGACCCCAGGCACCGCGACCGCGTCGCCTTCGTGCGCCTGTGCTCTGGCCATTTCACCCGCGGCATGAAGCTGCGCCACGTGCGCGCGGGCAAGCCGATGGCGGTCTCCAACCCCGTGCTCTTCCTCGCCGCCGAGCGCGAGACCGCCGAGGACGCCTGGGCGGGCGATATCATCGGCATCCCCAACCACGGCCAGCTGCGCATCGGCGACGCGCTGACCGAGGGCGAATCCTTGCGCTTCGCCGATATCCCCTCGTTTGCGCCCGAGCTTCTGCGCGCCGTGCGCGCCGCCGACCCGATGAAGGCCAAGCACCTCGACAAGGCGCTGATGCAGTTCGCCGAGGAGGGCGCGGCGCAGGTGTTCAAGCCCCAGGTCGGCTCGGGCTTCATCGTCGGCGTGGTCGGGCCGTTGCAGTTCGACGTGCTGGCGAGCCGCATCGAATCCGAATACGGCCTGCCGGTGCGCTTCGACGCGACGCAATTCACCGGCGCGCGCTGGATCTCGGGTCCGCGCGACAGGCTCGAGGCCTTCATGCAGGCCAACAAGGGCCACATCGCCCACGACCACGACGGCGCCCCGGTCTACATGATCCGCCTGCAATGGGACATCGACCGCGTCGTGCGCGACTGGCCCGAGCTGGCGCTGGCCAGCGTGAAGGAGACGCATGTCTGACGCCGCCTGCGTCCGTCTTCGCCCGGCTTGACCGGGCGATCCAAGTTGCGGCCGCCAAACGCGCCTGCGCGACAATGCGGCCGAATGTTTTCAAACGCCGATACCGGCGTCGGCTTCACGCCTGAAAGCGGCCGCCGTCCCTGCACCGACCTCGGCCACCGTTTGACCCAAACCTACTGAAACGACAAGAACTTTCGACGAGGGCGATGCGTGGGCGCCGCTCACTTCAAAAAGAGATTGGGATCGTCGCTCTGGGGATTTTCCGCAGCCCGCTCCATACAGCATACGAGAGACATGCGCGCGAACCATTCGGCAAGGCCACGCGTCTCTGACCAGTCGTGCCCGAGCCTGTCCCCCCAAACGTGGTTGCCGCTACGCATTGGACCGTGGATGAAGCGAGTTCGGCCTTCATCGTATATCTGGCCGATGACCTCACCTAAGGTGAAGCCATCGCGATGGATCTTATCATTCTTATCAACCCCAAGGCGAGCACGGACCAGTTTGCAAATGGATTTTCGTCCGTCTCCGCTGGCAAGGATGTCCATGCACGATGCGAAGCTGACGATCGCCTTAAGATCGGTAATCTCGCGGCACCCGTCGTGAAACCACATCATTGCTTGCGCGATGACGTTCATGAGTTCCGGCCTGTTATGGTTACCAGTAGGATTGACCAGCCATTCGATGGCCTCTCCGGCAACCAAGAACTCTCCAGAAAACTCTCGAAAGAGATTTTCCAGTTCATCGCGATTGACCCATGGCGCATGCGGCATGTTGGATTTCGTTGTACCGCCGAAGATCAAGCCGTCTGAGGTGAAAGAAAGCATTGATTGGCCGCGCATCTCCCTGTCGAAAAGAAGGTTCAGGCCGTTCAGGGCTTTCGATGAATTTTCCCAAATCAGGGATATGGTCGTTAGTGCGAGACGCGCCGCCAGCAGCGCTTTGTCCTGCCCGGCCTTGCCTCCGAAACCCGGCATCTTAACGCTGCATACGTATACGTAGGGGCAGTCGCCAATTGCCTCGATTATGTCCCGTTCGTAACTGGTGTCGACGGAATGCTTGCGAGCCCTCAGTTTCTGCCCTCGCCACGCGCGAATGATCCGACGCTTCGTGATCTTTGAAATCGGTCCATCGGCGATTTGATGGTCGAACCGCTCAATGCGGCCATCGGGGGCAACACGCGCCCGACAGCCATCGGACGCCTTACGTTCCAGCCAAACCTCTCGCGGCTCAAAGCGGACGGGGCCGATATCAAAGGGCTCTACATCCTTGTCGACGATGAGCGTGCACCCAAATGCATGCTCCTGCCCGCCATTATTCAAAATCCGGTCAACATCCTCGGCAACCTTTGCCTCGACATCGGCCAGTACCGAGCGCGAATTGTGGGTGGGGTCAGCATCGAGGTCGATCTCGGCAAGAGCAGGCCCGAAGGCCCGCCGAACGAGCTTTCTGTAATCATCGGCGGTGAATTGGCTGTGCAGCGAGGAGTTGTTGCGCATGGCGCGAGCAAAGTCCGCAATAAGCAGATCAATTTTTCTTGAGATGGAGATGAAGCGCCCATCTCCTACGCCAAGGAGTCGAGGTAACGGAAAGTCTTCATCCTCATCCTTATACGGTTGTGGTAGTTTCCAAATCCGAGCGAATTCTGAAATGATCTCGACGACAATTTCCTGAAGTTTTGGCATCACATGTCCTGCTCCTAATGGTAGCCGAGCGACGCCCAAGAGCCGTGCAGGACCAGGCCGCGCATCACGTCCGCGCCTGTCTACCCTTGGCTAACCATAAAGACCGTCCACGGCGACCCTCTCATAGAATCAATAACTTAGCGAGCGTCCACATGTGGACACCCCCAAAATCACCCCACGACCGCCCCACGGCAGGCACGGGGAGGGCCGAGCGGGCCATGTGGACACCCCCAAAATCACCCCACGACCGCCCCAAACACCAGCCCGCTCAGGATCGCTCCGCCGATGCCGAGGGCCACATAGGCCGCGAACACCTCGCGCCTGACCAGCGCCCAGACCGCCGCCATCGCCGGGAGGCAGCTCACCGCGCCGGCGGTCATGAAGGCCATTGCCGCGCCCGGGCTCATGCCCTGCGCCATCAGCCCGGCCACCAGCGGCGGCGCCGCATAGCCGTTGACATAGGCCGGCGCGCCCACCAGCGCACCCAGCACCACCGAGCGCACGCCGTCGCCGCCGACCAGCCCGCCGATCAGCTCGGCCGGGACATAGACGATCATCAGGCCCTCGAGCAGGTAGGCGAGCCCCAGCCACTTGGTCAGGAACAGCGCCTGCTGGGCCGCCGTCTCGCCAAAGGTCGCGCGCCGCCCCGGCTCCTGCCAGAAGCGCCAGCGGGGCTTGCCGGCCGGCACCCCCGTCCCGCAGCTGCTGCAGCAGCCGCCCGCTTGGCGCGCCCTGAGCGGCTCGGCAAATGCGCCCGCGCGCATCATCGCCTGCATGACGAATCCGCCGCCCAGCCCGATCATCAGCGCGAAGCCCAGCTTCGCCAGAGCGAACCCGGTGCCCAGCGCCCCGGCAATGATCATGAACTGCGCCGGGTCCATCAGCGGCGAGGCCAGCCAGAAGGCCATCACCGCGGAGACCGGCGTGCCGGCGGCGAGCAGCGCCGCGACGAACGGGATCACCTCGCACGAGCAGAACGGCATCAGCCCGCCGGCCAGCGCGGCGAACACGATCATCCGGCTCTCGCGCCCCGTGAAGGCGCGCGCCACCACGCCCTCGGCCCCGGTCGCCCTGAGGCCGGCAACCAGCAGCACGGCGAAGGCCATGAAGGGCAGCGTGCCCGCGAACGCCGACACGGCGATGCCCAGCACCTGCCCGGCGCGGTCCGGGTCCAGCACCGTGAGCGCCAGCGGCACGGCCAGGAGCGCCAGCCACACCCGGTCGAGCGCGCGCAGCTGGCGCCAGAGCACCCCGGCGCGCGCGAGAACGATCTCGGTCATGCCCGCGTCTGCCCGATCCGGCCTTCGCGCATCTCGCCTGCATCGGCGCAGCATTCGCTGACCAGAAAGGCCGCCAGCTGGCGGATGCGCCCATAGCGCGCGCGGCAGATCAGCATGCGCCCCTCGCGCGTCTGCTGCAGCACCCCGGCGTGCATCAGCGCGCGCAGGTGATGGCTCAGCGTCGAGCCGGCCATCGCCAGGCGCGCCTGCAGCGCGCCGACCGTGAGTCCCGCCTCGCCGGCACGCACCAGCGCGCGCAGGATCGCGAGCCGCGCCTCCGAGCCGAGCGCGGCGAAGGCGGCGGCCGCCTCCGCGCGCGCCACCGGCTCGAGGGCCGGTACATGTCCATGCATCGATTCCATATTTCTAGTTTCATAGAAATATCCGTTGCCGTCAAGCCTCGCTTTACGTGGAAATCCCGTCGAAAGGCGCCCGGCGCTCATGTCGCAGGCCGGCTCGATTGACTTTCATCAAGCGCATGCACAAATTCCAGCGCAGATGTGACCGGCGCCAATGGGGGCGCCGTGGCCGCGTGGGACAATGCGGCCGAACCAATCCGCCGCAACACGTCACACAGGCAACGTCACAGGTTTACATGCAGTTCTCAGATCTCGACCTCGACCCCAACGTGCTCCACGCCGTGCAGGACGCGGGCTACAAGGAGCCCACGCCGATCCAGGCCCAGGCCATCCCAGAGGCGCTCAAGGGCCGCGACGTCCTGGGCATCGCCCAGACCGGCACCGGCAAGACTCCCTCCTTCGTGCTGCCGATGATCACCATCCTGGCCCAGGGCCGGGCGCGGGCGCGCATGCCCCGCTCGCTGATCGTGTGCCCCACGCGCGAGCTCGCCGCCCAGGTGGCCGACAGCTTCACCACCTACGGCAAGCACCACAAGCTGACCATGGCGCTGCTGATCGGCGGCGTCAGCTTCAAGGACCAGGACGCGCTGATCGACCGCGGCGTCGACGTGCTGATCGCCACGCCGGGCCGCCTGCTCGACCATTTCGAGCGCGGCAAGCTCCTGCTCACCGGCGTGCAGGTCATGGTCGTGGACGAGGCCGACCGCATGCTCGACATGGGCTTCATCCCCGACATCGAGCGCATCTTCAAGCTCACGCCATTTACCCGGCAGACCCTGTTCTTCTCGGCCACCATGCCGCCCGAGATTACCCGGCTGACGCGCGAGTTCCTGCACAACCCGGTGCGCGTCGAGGTCTCGCCCCAGGCCACCGCGGCCGAGACGGTCAGGCAGTCGGTATGCTTCCTCAGGCCCTCGCGCCGCGAGGATGCGGCCAAGGAGAAGCGGGCGCTCCTGCGCAGGCTGATCGCGCAGGAGGGCGAGGCGTTCCGCAACGCCATCATCTTCCTCAATCGCAAGCGCGACGTGGCCACGCTGCACAAGTCGCTGGTCAAGCACGGCTACAATGCCGGCGCGCTGCACGGCGACCTCGACCAGTCGGTGCGGACCGCCACCCTCAACGGCTTTCGCAACGGCGAGATCCAGATCCTCGTCGCCTCCGACGTCGCCGCCCGCGGCCTCGACATCCCCAATGTCAGCCACATCGTGAACTTCGACGTGCCCTCCCACCAGGAGGACTATGTCCACCGCATCGGGCGCACCGGCCGCGCCGGGCGCGAGGGCACGGCGCTGACCATCGCCACGCCGGCCGATTCCAAGTATCTGGGCAAGATCGAGGACATGCTCGGCAACCCGATCCCGCGCATTGAGGCCGCCGCGGAGGACGGCAGCACTACCCCTGTCGAGGACGCCGGCCGCGGCCGGCGCAGCCGCAAGCGCGCCGAGCCCAGGCGGGCAGCCCGCGCGGAGGCAAAGGCCGAGGCCCCGGGCGACGCCCCCGAGACCGCCCCCGAGACCGCCCCCGAGACCGCCCCCGAGACCGCCACCGAGGACGCGGCCGGGACCTCCGCAGGGTCCGAACCGGTCAGGGCCGAACCGCGCCAGGCAGAGCCCGGCAAGGCAGACTCCGGCAAGGCAGACTCCGGCAAGGCAGACTCCGGCAAGGCAGACTCCGGCGAGGCCGGGCCCCGCAAGGCCGGGCGCGCCGAGCCGGAAAAGCATGACCGCCGTCGTGGCGCGCAGCGCGGCGGCGCCCCGGTCGTCGGCATGGGCGACCATGTCCCCGCCTTCATGCTGCGCCCGGTGCGCGCGGCGAAGGTCACGCGCGCCGGCGCCGAGCCGGACGGGACCTCCGACACCGAGGACGAGGCCGCCTGAGGGCGGCCGCCTCTCCTCCTCCCCCTGTCGACAGCATGGGCAGCGCCGAGCGCAGCGATGTTGCGCGCGCATCCGCCCGGTCCCGTGTATAAACGGCTGAGTCCGCAGGCCGGCGCCCGGCGCGGGCAAGGTCGGGCGCGGCCCGAGCCGCCGGTCCAGGGGGGGCAGCGCCCGTGCTCAACGATGCCGTCACCGCCTTCGTCACGCTCTTCGTCGTGGTCGACCCGATCGGGCTGGCGCCGCTGTTCGTGGCGCTGACCCAGGGCGCCGCCGGGGCCGAGCGCCGCCGCATCGGCGTCATCGCCGTCGCCGTGGCCGCCGCGGTGCTGACCCTGTTCGGCGTTGCCGGCGAGGCGGCACTGGGCTTCCTCGGCATCTCCATGGCCGCCTTCCGCATCTCCGGCGGGCTGCTGCTGTTCCTGATCGCACTCGAGATGGTGTTCGAGCGCCGCAGCCAGCGCCGCGAGCGCCAGGGCACGGAGCAGCCGGCCGAGGCGCACGACCCGTCCGTGTTCCCTCTGGCCACGCCGCTGCTCGCCGGCCCCGGCGCCATCACCAGCCTGATCCTGCTCGTCGGCCGTCACCAGGGCGACATCGCCGGCCAGGCCACCGTCTTCGCCGTGCTCTACCTGCTGCTGCTCTCGGCGCTGGCCATGTTCTTCCTCGGCGGCGTGATCGAGCGGCTTTTGCGGCGCACCGGCGTCCTCGTCGTCAGCCGGCTCTTGGGCATGATCCTGGCTGCGCTCGCGGTCCAGTTCGTGCTCGACGGGCTGGCTGATTTCGGCCTGCTCCACCCGCACTGACCGGCGCTTGCGCGGCTCGCGCCGGCGCCCCATCTTGAACGGGTCCGCGGCCCCCCTGTTCCTTGCCCGAGGTGCCGATGCTGCCCAGTGATCCCAATGTTCAGGCCCGCATCTTCTACCTCGCGGTGCTCGGCATCGCGCTTGCCGCGGGGCTGGTGTACGCCTACCGCAGCCGGATGGGCGCGGCGTTGCGGCATGCGGCGGTCTGGCTGCTGATCTTTCTCGGCCTGGTGCTGGCCTATGGCTTCAAGGACCAGCTCGCCTCGCAGCTGTTCCCCCAGATGGCCACGCGTGCCGGTCCGCACGCCATCGCGCTGCGCCGCGCCGCCGACGGGCATTTCTACGCCGACGCCCGGGTGAACGGCGTGCCTGTCCGCTTTCTCGTCGACACCGGCGCGTCCGACGTGGTCCTGACCCCGCACGACGCGGCGCGCGTCGGGCTCGATCCCGGCCGGCTCAGCTACACGGTGCCGGCCAGCACCGCCAACGGCACGGTTATGGGGGCGCCGGTCAAGCTCGACAGCGTCACGCTCGGCGGCCTCACCGAACGAGGCGTGCGCGCGCTGGTCAACCAGGCACCGATGCGCACCTCGCTTCTGGGCATGTCCTATCTCGCCCGGTTCCACCGGCTCAGCGTCGAGGGGGACCGGCTGGTCCTGGCACGCCAGGCCGGTGCCGGCGCAAATGACAAGGGGCCCTGACGGGCCCCCGGCCTTTCAGCGGTCTGGCGACGGCGCCTCAGTTCGTGGTGGTGGTCGTCGTCGTGGTGGTGGTGGCGCTGCCGTTGTGGTCGCCGCCTTCACCCGCCAGAAGCGCCAGAGCGACCAACCCGGCCACACCGACACCGCCGCCGAGCAGAATGCCGCCCAACTTCATATGGTCCTTTTTGTTCTTGTCCGTGGAACTCGCCACGGGACCGGGTGCCGGAGGGCTGTAGGCAGGTGTGCTGCTCGCCGCGCCGGCTTCCGCGATCACCGGGGCAATCGCCAGCGATGCCGTCGCAAGGATCGCCAAGAATTTCATTTTTACTCCCTCCTGAGCAGTCAATCTCGTTTCCAACCTACGGCGCCTTCGCGCTCCGGCGGACGAGCGTCGCCCGCAGACTCCGCCCCGCCCGGCCACAAAACGGCAAGTGGAACGTATACGAATAATATACCATTTCATTGGTCCGGCAAAGGTGTCGCAACATTTCGTCAGAAATCACGCGGGGCCGGCCTCCTGCCGTTATCAGGTTTCTTTCACCACGCGCATCAACCCTCTGACTTCCTTGCCGGTTTCGCGATGCCAAGCTGCTCCGCCAGCACCTTCGCCCGCACCTCCTCGACGGCTCCGGGAGCCAGCTCGCCAAGCTGGAACGGGCCGTAGCCGATTCGAATCAGCCGGTTGACAACCAGTCCGACAGCCTCCAGCGCGCGCCTCACCTCGCGGTTGCGTCCCTCGCGCAGGCCCACGGTCAGCCAGGCATTCGCGCCCTGCTGGCGGTCGAGCGTCACGCGCATCGGCTGGAACCGCTCGCCCTCCACCGTGAGGCCGCGAATGAGCGGCGCCAGCGCCGCCTCGCTCGGCACCCCGTGCACGCGAACACGGTACTTCCTCAGCCAGCCGGTCGAGGGCAGCTCGAGGCGCCGCTTGATCGCGCCGTCGTTGGTCAGCAGCAGCAATCCCTCGGAGTTCAGGTCGAGCCGGCCCACCGGCATCACCCGCGGCAGGTCCTCGGGCAGTCGGTCGAACACGGTCGGCCGGCCCTTGTCGTCGCGCGCGCTCGTCACCAGCCCCGCCGGCTTGTGATAGCGCCACAGCCGCGGCGGCTCGGGCGCCGCCAGCGGCTTGCCGTCCACGGTGATGCGGTCGGCCTCGGCGACATTGACCGCCGGGCTCGCCAGCACCCGCCCGTTCACGCGCACGCGCCCGGCCTCGATCATGCGCTCCGCCTCGCGCCGCGAGGCGACCCCCGCCCGCGCCAGCCGCTTGGCGATGCGCTCGCCCGGCCCGGCCTTTCTCGTCTGGCTCGTCTGGCTCATCGCTCGCTCCCGCCCCTACCGGCCCGCGCCCCAGCGCCCTACATAGCCGAAAGGCCGCCTGGGCGCGACGCAACACGAGACGACATGACCTTTCTTCCCACCGACGCGGCACATCTGGTGCAGCATTACGGCTACGGCGCCGTCGGCGTCGCAGTGGGCATCGAGAGCATCGGCGTGCCCTTCCCCGGCGAGACCGCGCTGGTCGCCGCCGCCATCTATGCCGGCACCGCGCCGCATATGCAGATCGGCCTGGTCATCGCCGCCGCCATAGCCGGTGCCGTGCTCGGCGACAATGTCGGATTCTGGCTCGGCCGCAGGTTCGGCTACCGCCTGCTGCTCCGATACGGTCGCTACATCCGCATGACGGAACCCAGAATCAAGCTCGGCCAGTACCTGTTCCTGCGCCACGGCGGCAAGATCGTGTTCTTCGGCCGCTTCATCGCCGTCTTGCGCGCCGCGGCGGCGTTCCTGGCCGGGGCGCACGGCATGACCTGGCGGCGCTTCCTCCTCTTCAACTTCGCCGGCGCAGCGGTCTGGGCCACCCTCTACGGCCTCGCCGCCTACTTCGTCGGCAGCGAGATCGACCGGCTGGTCGGGCCGGTCGGCATCGGGCTCGGCGTCGCCGCGGGGCTCGGGCTCGCCGTGGCCTTGGTCTTCGCCTGGCGCCATGAGCAGCGCCTGGTCGAGCGCGCCGAGCGCGCCCTGCCCGGTCCGGTGCGCGCCGACCCGCAGCCGGTCTGAGCACCGCGGCTGGCCCGCCTGCCCAGCCGCCGCTATGCTCGTCGCCGGGGGGCCGGGAGCCGGGGACCACCAGCCGGGGGCAAGGCGTTCGCATGTCGCAAGGCCGCATCTTCACCAGCCACATGGACCGCGCGCTGGCCGAGGCGCGCGCCGCGGCCGCGCGCGGCGAAAGCCCCATCGGCGCCGCGCTGGTCCATGACGGCACCGTGATCGCCGCCGACGGCAACCGCGTGCGCGAGCTGGCCGACCCCACCGCGCATGCCGAGATGCTGGTGCTGCGCGCCGCCGCGCGGGCGCTCGGCTCCGAGCGCCTGCCCGGCGCCGAACTCTACGTCACGCTCGAGCCCTGCGCCATGTGCGCCGGCGCCATCGGCCTCGCCCGCATCCGCCGGCTCTACTACGGCGCGCCCGACCCCAAGGGCGGCGGCGTCGAGCACGGCGCCCGCGTCTTCGCCCGGCCCACCTGCCACCATGCGCCCGAGGTCTACGGCCACATCGCCGAGGCCGAGTGCGCCGCGCTCTTGCGCGCCTTCTTCCGCGCGCGCCGGGAACAAGCCGGGGATGGCGCGCGGGGGGATTGAGCCCGGCGCCGCCCCGGCATAGCCTCGCGCGATGGAGCGGATCCACTGCGACATCCTGGTGGCGGGCGGCGGCATCGCCGGGCTGGCGGCCACCGCGCGCCTCGCCGCGGCGGGGCTGTCGGTTGCCTGCGTCGACCCGGCGCCGGCCGGGGGCGGGTCCGGGGCCGGAACGGGGGACCTGCGCACCACCGCCTTCCTCTTGCCGGCCGTCGAGACGCTCGGGCGCGCCGGCGCCTGGGAGGCGATGCAGCCCCACGCCGCGCCGCTTTGGACCATGCGGCTGGTCGACGCCGGCGGGCGCGAGCGCGCGCCGCGCGAGACCGCCGACTTCGCCGCACGCGAGCTGATGGACCGCCCCTTCGGCTGGAACGTGCCGAACGCGGCGATCCGCGCGGCGCTGGCCGACCGGCTCGCCGAACTGCCCGCCGCGCGCCTGATCCACGGCGCCCGGGTCGAGCGGCTGATCGCGCGCTCCACCGAGGCCATCGCCTGGCTGTCAGACGGCCGCCAGCTCCGCGCCCGCCTTGCCCTCGCCGCCGACGGCCGCGACTCGGGGCTGCGCGCGGGCGCCGGCATCGCCGCGCATCGCTGGCATTACGGCCAGAAGGCGCTGGTCTTCGCCGTCACCCACCCCGAGCCCCATGGCGGGGTCTCGACCGAGATCCACCGCAGCGGCGGCCCGCTCACCCTGGTGCCGATGCCCGACCGGGGCGGCCGGCCCTGCTCCTCGGTGGTCTGGATGGTGCCGGGCGCCCGCGCCGTCCGGCTCGCAGCCCTCGACGACGCGGCGCTCGGCACCGAGCTCACCGCCGAGACCATGGGGCTGATGGGCCCGCTCGCGCTCGCCGGCCCCCGCGCCGTGTGGCCGATCATCGGCCAGCTCGCGCTGCGTCTGACCGCCGAGCGCCTGGCGCTGATCGCCGAGGCCGCGCATGTGATCCCCCCCATCGGCGCGCAGGGCCTCAACATGAGCCTCGCCGATGTCGAGACGCTGGCGCGCCTCGTCGCAGGGGCCCCCGACCCCGGCGCGGCGTCCCTCCTGGCCGCCTATCAGCGCCGCCGCTGGCCCGAGATGGCGGCCCGCGTCGCCGGCATCGACTGCCTCAACCGCGCCGCCCAGGTCGAGCTCCAGCCCCTGCGCGACCTGCGCCGGCTGGGGCTGAAGGCGATCCACGAGGTGGGGCCCCTGAGGCACCTCGCC